>LNGD01000313.1 GCA_001587675.1 Candidatus Methanofastidiosum methylothiophilum | reverse complement strand
TATCATAAAACCCCATATTTTTTCACTTTCTGTTATTTCTAATTCATCACCTTTTAACCCCCCATTCCTTGCCATTGTGATGGAGTATAGCCCCCACTCGTATTTTGCACCTTGTATGGCATACTTTGATTCATTCTTTATTGATACCTCATAAACATAACATTCTTTTTTGTCTTTGTCTAGATATAATTCAGGTAATTTTTTTATTGATCCTTTCGTCCTTGCCCCTAAAATATCTGTTTCAATTCTATACTTCTTTACTTCTCCCACTTCAAGTAGTACTGGGAAAGTTAGGATTCCTTGTTTAATGGATAATGCAACACCATTTACTTCTTCATCATCTACAAATACTCTCCCTAATGTTGTACTCCCATCAATTGGTACGGATATTAAATATACTTCTCCTTCTGTTCCTTCGTTTTCCCTTGTTACAACTACATCTTGCCCTAATGTTAAGGTTGCTTTGTTTATATTTGCAGATATTTGGTATTTCTCACTTTGAGATGTTGATATCCCACCATATACTAAAGAAGAGGATATTATCAATAATACTAGAACAAACAGTAGACTTTTTTTCCCCATCATAAATCTTATTAATTTTTATACATATAAATCTTTTGGTAATCATATGTACTCTTTTTCTGGTGTTTCAGCAGGGACCAATCTTACCATCAAGATGTCTCCATTCTTCTCATTCTTCTTGATATAAGCCTTGAACATACCCTCTCCTTCCATATCCAACAAATCTTGGATTAGATGATCCCTTAGATAAATTATTCTTCTCTTCCCCATCTTGGATATCTGTAGGTCAACTTCTTTGTTTTTATTCTGGGGGAGGATCCTCTTTAAGAAAAATTTATTTTTGTTGACTTTTTCCATCCTTAGTATGTCGCCTTTGTCTAGATTTAGTCCTTCTTGTGCTTCATCTGTGATATACATTATCCTTCTCTGCTTCTTCGCTTTTTTGCTCATTGTGGATATAGTTAGTAATACTCCCATAAT
>LNGD01000312.1 GCA_001587675.1 Candidatus Methanofastidiosum methylothiophilum | reverse complement strand
GCTAGGATAAAAACATCATTTTTAGTTTTAAAAATTTTTTTCATCCTTTCAGATTGCTCTAAAAAGAGCTTGTTAAATTCTTCGCCCCTGTGAGGCATGATTTTCATAGACATGGCCCTAAACACCCTAGGGTGAACTGGTATTGGACCAGGTATCATAAGTAAAAAATCTTCATTCATATAACCACGACACTGTTTTAACAAAAATAAACATATATAAGATTATCTTATCTAACCGTAAATAAAAAGTGTTAGAGTAGAATAAATCTCGAGAAGATTAAAACAAAATTACATTATTTCCTTATGAGTCATTAGTCTTGTTGTGTAACCTGCTATCCTGTTCAAAAGTTTATGTGTAGGTACATCGATTAAATCTTTAATAATCAATTTATTCTCTTGGAAATCTTTTGTAAGCTCGCCTCTATGCTTTTCAACTAACTGTCTTGATATTCTCTTTATGAATGATGGTCTGATTCTTCCCAACATTACACCTCCATTTAAATCAAATGGCATAGTATGCTTTTTAAAATTATCGTCAGAATATTAGTTTTTTCAATGGCTAGATAGTATTTCTCTTAATTTATTACAGAAAATATTTAAGGATTGGGTATAGACTATCTTCATGCTTAACATTATAAGGGGTCGAATTGACCCAAATCTTACAATAGGTATCGGGGCTTATGAGAGTCCGAAGAAAATAGAAGATGTCGCAAACAGCATTGATTTTTGTAATGTTGAAGTTTTCAATGACTCCGCTAAGATTATTTCAGCACTAAAAAAAGGCGAGATAGATGCCATAGTCAGAGGGACTCTTCATAGCTCTGATTTCTTAAAAGAAGTAAAAAACAATTATGAAATTGATAAGATTTATAGAATTGGCCTTCTAGGAACATATGATAAGAAATATTTCTTTTTTGCACCCCTTGGTATTGATGAAGGAGAAGATCTAAAAGAAAAAGAGTTATTCATTGAATATGCAAAGGATTTATTGAAAAGATTCAAAGTTGAACCAAAGATCTCTGTTCT
>LNGD01000311.1 GCA_001587675.1 Candidatus Methanofastidiosum methylothiophilum | reverse complement strand
AAATAATTTAATCGAAGTTGAAAATCTTTCGTTCATTGTGGATAATAATATTATTTTGGATAATGTATCTTTTAAATTAAGGGAAGGCGAGTCGTTGGGATTATATGGCCCCACAGGTAGTGGAAAATCTGTCTTACTTAATATAATAAGAGGTACAAAAGGGTATATACCCTCAAAAGGGAATATATATTATAATATTTCATACTGTCCATCGTGCAAAGATATACAATCTCCAAGCAACGTTGGAAAAAAGTGTAGTAAATGTAACAAGGATTTTATTTTTAAAAAAGTTAATTTATGGAAAGATGAAGAATTTTTTAATTCAATTAAAAAAAGAACAGCGATAATGTTTCAGAGAACGTTTTCTCTATTTGGCCAAAGATCTGTACTTGAAAATATGTATGAAGTCTTCTTAGAGATGCAATTACCAGAAAAAGAAGTTAATTCAAAAATAATTGAAATTCTACAAAAAGTTAACTTGATGCATAGGATGACTCATATAGCAAGAGACCTATCGGGTGGTGAAAAACAGAGACTTGTACTGGCAAGACAACTAGCAATAGATCCTCTTGTTTTATTTGCTGATGAGCCCACAGCTACTCTTGATCCAGTTACTTCTGATATAATAGAGAACACATTAAACAATATTTTTAAAAATGATGGCAGAAGTTTAATTGTTTCTTCTCAGAAAGAAAATATCATAAGGAAGACTACTGAAAAAGCATTGATTTTAGACAAAGGAAAACTAGAAGGTGAGATACTATCTAAAAATTTAATCTCGAATTTAGAATCTAAATCTTTAGATGATAGTAAGTCAAATTTTTCCGAAATAGGTAATGAAATGATTGCATTGGCAAATGTTAAAAAATACTATTATTCTATATCTCGAGGAGTAATCAAAGCTGTCGACAATGTTTCCCTAACAATTAATGAAAAGGAAATATTTGGTATTGTAGGAAAAAGTGGTTCTGGGAAAACAACAGTCTCAAAAATAATAGGAGGTTTAATACCTTTCAAAGAAGGGGAG
>LNGD01000310.1 GCA_001587675.1 Candidatus Methanofastidiosum methylothiophilum | reverse complement strand
CCGCGCCCACCGTGGCGCGGCGTAGCTGATAGCGAAAGTTATGTAGCTGATTTTTCTTGGTCGATCTCCAAATCGCCCGAGCCAGGAGGGCGAGGGCGATTACCTTTTCTACTCTCTTAGTTTTTACTTTCACGATTCATTTCTTTCTCTATTTGTTTAATTAATTTTTTATCAGGATTATCTACACCTTCCCCAATCTTCACATATGCTCCGATGATTTCTCTCATAGTATTGTATATAGGAGCATATGAGTAATAGTTCACTAATACTTTTTTGATACTATGATTATAGACATATAAAACGACATTATCTCCGGCTTCACCACGCAATGGCCTGGTACTGGCCAAATTTTGCTCATCTAGTTTTTCGCCTGAACCTGAGTAAACAGTTATTTCTTTTGAATAATCTTCAAACTTGAGTTTCACATATTTGGAATCGGTTAATCCCTGAATGGTCATATAGGCTTTATTCAAAAAAACTATATCCCCATGAGTATCACATATAAACAAAGGCTCATTTGCATTTTCCAAGGCCGTTTGGATGTAGATAGAAAATGTTTCTCTTTGTTTCTTTTCAACAAATAGTCTATATGCCATTTTTATAGAAGCATCGTAAGCCACAATATTGGAATCTTTAACTACATATCCATAACTTGTTATTTCTTCTGTCAAAGACATTATTTCTGGTTCTGTGTGTGATGAAACAAAAACAATCGGAAGGTCTCTTCTTTCAAGTATTTTTTTTGCAGTCATAATTCCATTTACATTGGTTCCCAAATCAATATCCATCAATATCAAAGATATTTTCCAATTTTCTTCAATTATGGATATGGCTTTATCAGGAGAACATGCATGTATCACATTGTAGCCCTTTTTTTCTAAATTCTTTTTTGTAGAAAGTCCTATAAGTACTTCATCTTCTACAAGTAATATTTGTTTTCCGGTGAGATTAAACATGATTCCCTCTATTTAACAGGCTGTTGAAATTCTCAAAACCAGCCCCTTCATGGCATACTGTCACTGGAGGGGAACAATGCGCGGAATGGAA
>LNGD01000309.1 GCA_001587675.1 Candidatus Methanofastidiosum methylothiophilum | reverse complement strand
TTAACTTATCAATCTCTCCTTGCAAAACATCTTCTAACTTAAACTTACTACCTTCTTCAGCCATAATAGAATAAAGTACAACGTGAAGTAACAAATCCCCAAGTTCAAGTTTTAACTCTTCAAAATCTTTATTATCTATTGCTTCAACAGCTTCATAAACCTCTTCAATAGTACTTGCTTTAATTGAATCAAAAGTTTGAACCCTATCCCATGGACATTCTTTTCTTAATCTTCTTACAATTTCAACAAATTCTTCAAATTTATCTTTCATTTGCTACCTTTTTATAATGCAATTTTTAATATTGATATTACATCTTGTTTGTTTAATTCTCTCAAAACTCCTAAGCCTTCACCTAATAAAGCAATATTTGCTAATTCCTCGATTTCATTCTCAGTAATTCCTACTTGAGAAAGAGAAATAGGTGCACCCCATTCAGAATATTTTCCTTTCATCTTTTGAATAGCAGAATCTATAGAATCACTATTCCAAACATTTTTTGCCCATCGTTTAAAAATGCCCGGATTTAATTCTTTATTATATTCTATCCATGCTGGAAAAACTATAGCCAATCCCTCTGCATGTGCAACTTCTGGATGTAAGGCACTTATAGCATGTTCTATACCATGCGTTGCCCAATCACCACCTTTAAGAGCTACACCACTTAAACCGTTTAAGGCTAATGTAGCAGCCCAATCAAGTTCTGAACGACTATCATAATCATCTGGATCATTTTTTAATTTATCAGTAACTTTGATAATTGTATTCATTAGAGCTTCATTAATACTTAAAGTTACCTCTTCATTATTCCCCATAAAATAATACTCCATTATATGAGATAAAGCATCAACTGCTCCATTTACTGTTTGCCTCCAGGGTAAAGTCATCTGTTTTGAAGGATCAATTATTGATATTACAGGGAATAAAGCAGGACCATAAATAGCCCATTTTTTCTTTTCTTCTTCATTAGTGAGTACTGCAAAAGGATTCATCTCTGAACCAGTAGCAGATAAAGTTAACACTGTAAAAAGTGGTAAAGCATTTTCTAT
>LNGD01000308.1 GCA_001587675.1 Candidatus Methanofastidiosum methylothiophilum | reverse complement strand
TAGAATGAAGGAACTAGAGTCCTTAGTTTCAAGGGGATCTGAGCTAAGAAATTATGATGTTAAATCAACAATTAAAGAAGTATCTAAAAACTATTCTGATATCAAAATTAATATTATAGGCAATTGTTTTGTTTTAGCAGATGAATCTCTAAGCTCTGTATTTGACAATATAATAAGAAATGCAATAATACATGGCCATACAAATAAGATTTATATAAAAATAAGGCATAATAAGAACTGTTGCGAAATTAAGTTCATTGATTATGGAATGGGTATACCGGAAATAATAAAAGATAGATTATTTGAAGAAGGCTTTTCCTTTGGTGAAAATAAAGGAACTGGTCTAGGATTGTATATTGTAAAAAAAACTTTAGAGAGATACGGAGGGGATATCCAAGTTCAAGATAACTCACCAAGTGGTGCTATCTTTATTTTGAAACTGAGGGGAGGGGGGGCCAACAACGGATAAAGAATCTCCTATTGAATTAATAAAAAAGATTGAAAAATTAAATCAAGAAATAAAATTATTTAGATCTATTGCAGATTACTCTTATAATTGGGAGTATTTTATAGATATCAGTGGAGAAATAAAATATGTTTCTCCCTCTTGTGAAAGAATAACTGGATTCTCTTCGAATGATTTCTTAAAAAATAATGATTTATTAAAATCAATAATTCACGAGGACGATAAAGCACATTTATCAAATCATTTAAAAGAAGAATTGAAATTTGATGATACTTCCTCATTTAAATTTCGCATTATTTCAAAAGAGGGTAACGAACGTTGGATTGAACATTATTGCCAACCTGCTCGTGATGAAGAAGGAAAAATAATCGGTAGAAGAGCATCAAATAGGGACATAACTGAAAAGAAAAAAATTCTAGATGAACTATCAAGAATAAATTTTCTAAATCAGAGTATATTAAACGTATCCTTTTTAGGTATTGCAGTTTACGAATATTCTGGTAATTGTATTTATGTTAATAAAGTCGCCGCTGAAAAAATAGGGGCCACAGTAGAACAGTGTCTAAAACAAAATTTTAGATTAATAGATAGCTGGAAG
>LNGD01000307.1 GCA_001587675.1 Candidatus Methanofastidiosum methylothiophilum | reverse complement strand
TGAGTTTCAATTACCATCCCTTCGTATCCTATATTATATGCAGCTTCTACAATATTATAAATATTCTTTATATTGGAGAAGGTTCTATCTCGATCTCTCGCTTTATCCTCCGAGATATGACTGATGCCCAAGAACTGATTGTGGCCCAATATTAATCGCATAATCATACCTCATATCTAACTTTTTCTGCTTCGCCTGATTTGATCGAAGAATAAATTGCATCAATAACGAAATTTGCCTTGGCTGCTTCTTCAAATGAACATGACGTGCTCGTCCCTTCTTTGATGCATTTAAGGAAGTGCCTGTCTTCAAGAGTATATTCGGGCCCTCCAATATTTATTGGAACATTCTTTGTCAAATCTTGCTTATAAAATACATTTGACCCCTTCTTTAGCTTCTCATTTTCGGACTCGGACCAGATATCGATGTATTTTTCAGTAACGATAATGTCGCCTTTTTCAAGAATTACTTTAATTTTTAATTCAGGCAGGCGGTAATTTCGTATCGACCATGATATCTGAAGAGAACCGATTAAATCATTTTTAAATTTTAAATTTATTATTGCATAATCTTCTACCTGCAGATTGTATTCAGCTTTAGAGAAACCGTGGACAGAATAAATATCTCCGAATAAAAACGAGAACATATCAAAGGCATGCGATCCTAAGTCGGTCAATACACCGCCACCGCTACTTTTGGGATCATACATCCACCCTTTTCCAGGTTTAAAAACCTGGCTCACAAATAATTGCGAGTAGAAATATATTGGTTTTCCAAGCGTTTCCGATTTTATTATCTCATCAGCTAACACAAAGGTATCCATAAATCTCCGGCAATATCCTACCATCGAAATGCATTTTTTTCTCGTTTTAACCGTATTTATTATAGATCGGCATTCACTTCCATCCAATGCCAGTGGCTTCTCGACGAAGATGTTTATATCTTCATTAAATCCTGATTCGATCATGGGCTTGTGGAGAAAAACAGGGGTTGTTATCACCAATCCATCTATTTCTTCAGTTTCAAGCATTTTATTAAAATCTCGGTATACGTTAATGTTTCTTAA
>LNGD01000306.1 GCA_001587675.1 Candidatus Methanofastidiosum methylothiophilum | reverse complement strand
GAGAGGAAGGACATAACATATTCTATAAGGTATTTGATTGGGACACAGACACAGAATGGGATTTTGAAGAACTAGAAGAAGCAAAAAAATACGCAAGAATATTGGCAAATGGAGAAGACTCTGAAGAAGAAAAACACGATAAGATAGTATTGCAAGAAATGTATTCAAACGAAGAACAATTAATTGATGGAGAAATAATCGGAAGATATGGGGACTATTATGAAAAACGAAGAGATACATAGATTCTTGCTCTACTGTGCTAGGTGGCAAGTATCAACAGTAGTGATGATGATTCCAATGAATATCTTAATTTTCTTTGGATGGAAAGACCCAAACATAAACTTAATAATTGTACAAACAATCGGATCCTTTATTTTCTTTAGAGTAGATAAATGGATTATGAACGGAGAATTAATCAAGAGAATAAAATCTATAGTTAAAATAATTAGGAGGAATGTTAATGTATATGGTAACAAGACAACTTAACTATTTTGAAGGCCCAATAGTGGAAGTTACGAGAGGGGGTTTGGACGGAGTAAATCCCGATGCACTAGTAGAGAAATACAAAGGGGAATTCGAACAGTTCTCAGACCCTAGGGAGGCCGTAAAAGTGGCTTTAAGTATAAGAGAACAATGGTCAAAGGATATAGAAGGGCTACCAAATGAGGAATATGCTGTAGCATCAATTAGGGATAAAGTAATAAGGGACATAGCTATAGGGTGTGGAAATACTTGTGGGGGGGACTGTCCACTAGAAGCTATATCTCCAGAGGAAGCAGAAGCTTGGGCAGTAAAAGAGTACAATGCCCTGAAGAAATGTGCAAGGTGCAACGATATAGTAAAAACACCATACACTCACGAGTATTCTGAAGAAGAGTTCTGTTCAGAGTATTGCACAGAAGAAGACCTAAATGATATAATGGAGGGATTGAATGAAGGAGAACATAATTAAGGAAGGAAAATTCAAAATTAAGAGGATAGGTGTAAGATGGGGGGGAGAAATAGAAGTAACACTATCTGGTGTGAAAGACTCTGACCACAGGGGATTAATAACGGTGATTGTCCCCAAAGAGAAAT
>LNGD01000305.1 GCA_001587675.1 Candidatus Methanofastidiosum methylothiophilum | reverse complement strand
TTGTACTTACTTTGTCAGTACTCATATATAAATGTTTCGGTTAATAACTATGAAATTTGACTAAAGTTTTGAGGAATCTGTAATTTTATTATTGCAGGTCCTGTTTTTTTAATCAAAAAATTCCATGAATTAATTTTAATTAGAAATAGTAGTTATTCTGATTTTAAAGGTTTAACAAAAACAATCCATTCTCCATCGACTTTATCAAGATTCCATTCGAGAAAATCTCCTTTTTTAAGTTCAAGTTGTTTTCGTATCATAGAAGGTACAGTTGTTCTTAAGCTTAGTCCTTCTTCTCCAGCTTCGGTTAATTTTGTTTTATATCCTGCCATATTATATATTAATTTTTTTGTCATGATATATACCTTTTTCTTATCCTATTACTTATTTAATTTATTTTATACTTACTTATATTTATTATTTACTTTTTACTTATACACTAACTTTATATAACTTACAACTTAGTAAACTGGCAAGGAGATTTTATTCTTAGCCAGGGGAGAACAGCTTTTTTTAGTTTGTTCTTCCCGTTTTCCCCCTCAGAACTCTTGGAAAACGAAAAGGGAAAACGGGAGGTAAGATAAAAATGGAACGTAAGTTTGTAGACGAGAACGAGTTAAGAAAACTCATCGAGGGTGATGAGGACACTTGGAAATCATTCACAGTCCTAGTAAACCTAGTAGGACGTAATTACCCCTTCTACAAGGATCCAGAGCGGAAAGTGTTAGAGCGGATGGTATCGAAAGGTATTAAGACTTTAGATGATGCTCAGAGCTTTATCATGAACCTGTACTTCGCTGAAAGCAAGGCGGGCCGGGTTATCAAACAGGCACGGGGCTACGGGGGTGCAAGGGGATGAATAAGGCAGAAAATGAAGCCTTAAATGCATTAAACAGAGGCGAAGGATGTTTAAACTGGGTTAGAATAGAAGGCCGTGGGCTATGGCTTTATATCTCATCATTAAGTGGAGAAGTCTTCAAATACGATGCAGATGACGATGTTATGACTGAATTAAAATTAAAGGAGGCTGATTAAGGATGGAAAAGGGATATGATGAGATAATAACTTTCATCACAACACATCCCGGCGTGTTACT
>LNGD01000304.1 GCA_001587675.1 Candidatus Methanofastidiosum methylothiophilum | reverse complement strand
CATCTTTGAAATTCCTTTGCCCTCAACTGCTACTGTTTCAACAACAGGGACTCCTAGTATTTTGGAGAGTTTTTCAATGTCAATGACCAGGCCTTTTCTTCTTGCCTCGTCGGCCATGTTTAATACAAGAGTAAATGGTAACTCTAGTTCTGAAAGCTCAGAAGAAATCATCAATGCTCTTTGGAGATTTTTTTCGTCTCCAACTTGAATTACATAATCAATCTCACCAGAAATCAGTACATCCCTTGTTACCTCTTCGTCTTCAGACATAGGAATTAAACTATTAGACCCTGGAGTGTCAATAATATCAACTTTTGTTATGCCTAATAGCCCTTTCCCTCTTGATAACTCAACAGTTGTTCCCGGATAATTAGATACGGTTACATACTTACCAGTAAGATGAGAAAAAATAACACTTTTACCAACATTCGGGTTTCCAACTAGGGCTATTTTCTTTTCCATCCATTATCGCCTCTTGCATTCACTACAATTCTTTTCAGGAAAGCATTTTGGAATCTCTTTTCCGCATGGGCATTTATCCGGTCCCTCTAAAAGTCTGCATATTGCATCTGTGATTTCATCTGAAATACAATGCTCCATTTTACATGCATCCTCATGTACTTTCTCAGGATTTATACAGAGATAATCATTCAAAAATACCTCTAAGATTCTATGCTTTCTTTTGATCTTTGTAGCTATCTCTAATCCTTTATCTGTTAGCCTTACACCACGGTATGGCTCATAGATAATTAACTCATTTTTGCTCATCCTTTGAATGACTTCAGTTACGCTTGATGGGGAAACATTCAGAGCTAGGGCCAGATCATTAGTTTTCGCCACATCCTTCTCAATTACTATATCCAGTATAGCTTCCAAATATTCTTCTATATCTTGAGTCGGCATCTTATCAATAAAATATTTAGGTCCGCCTTAATTTATAAATGTTTCGGTGCACCTAAAAAATAATAAATGAAAGAATTATTTGCCTCTTAATGAAACATAGTTATCTTTTGAGTCGATATTATCCCTCAGTATAGAATACGCAAAAGTATCTGGTTTGACAACTATCACTCTTAGTATATCTTCAGGAGTATCAAG
>LNGD01000303.1 GCA_001587675.1 Candidatus Methanofastidiosum methylothiophilum | reverse complement strand
TCAAATTTAGGGCATATATCTGTGTATTTTATATTCTTTTGAAGTATGGTGCAATACTCTTCATAAAAATGGGCTTTCCCACAGTAGAAACAACACCTTTTCATTTTTCTTCTTATCTTCTTCCTAAATTCTTCAATAGCTTTCATTCCCCACACACACCCCCTTCTGTGACAATTAATCCTTCTTTTTCCATACTAACAAATATTTTATTGATTGCTTTCAATTGAATCCCTGGGCTTAGGTCTATGTTCTTCTTTATGAAATATTCTGGAGGGTATCCCCCTTCCTTTAAAGTAAAAAATTTTTCCCTGATCTCTCTCTCAATCTTCTCTTTGAATTGTTCTTCCGTCATTTTAATTTTCATCTACTTCGCCCCCATCTAGTAATAATCCATACGGCAATACTATAAATGCCATAATCATCATCCCAAAGAGATAGCTTAATCCGAGTAATACTATGATTTCTAACAGACTCACTTTTGGTGGAACAAATAGTGGTCCGTGTGTTGCTATTGGGTATCCTAAATACATAAACCCTACATACATCATTAAAGCTAATACAATATTAATTATCTCTACCCCCATCTCGTTTTTTCTTACTCTTTCATCCCCTAGCTTCTTTAGTTGCTTTATTGTCAACTCTTCTACATCTTGGGGGGAGAGTTCTTCGTCCTCAAAAATCTCTTTTATCTTCTCAAAGTGTCTTTTGTAAAATCCTTTCTTCATTTTTTACCTCCTTGGTTGTTCTTTTCTTTATTAGATAATACATAAATGGGCTAGTTATCCCTTTCTCAATTATTTTTCCATTTCTTACAAATGCCTTTAACTGTAATTCTACTTCCTTCTTATCTTTGAACTCTTCAATTATCTCCTCCTTCGTTCTAGTCTTATCTAGATAACTTAGAATCTTCTCCCCGAATTTTGTTGGATCTCCTTTTGTATCAGACTTTTCTTTTAGTATGTACCATTTTTCTTTACAAAATCCATCTGAATTGCATATTGTCCCTGATGAAGATCTTACTTTTTCACAGGATGGAGGGAGGTACCATTTGCTTTCATTGAAATTTGATAAGTCCAATTCATAATTCATCCCAAATCCCATATGGTACACAATG
>LNGD01000302.1 GCA_001587675.1 Candidatus Methanofastidiosum methylothiophilum | reverse complement strand
GGAAATGTCGAAAAAACCAGGTTCTGCCCACTTCTCCTGGTAAAAAAAGAAGTGGAAAAAAATTAAGGAGAAAAAGATGAGTACAGATTTAAGAGAAAAAATAATTAAGATTATATCAAATGATATAAATAATGAAATATCGTCATCAAGGAGGGTATCAGGATTCATTCTTGCCGGGTTGCCTGGCACTGGGAAAACACACATTGGGCTATCATTAGCCAATATGTTTGAGAAAATGTATTTTATACAATGCCGTGAAGGCATTAGTGACGATAATCTCCTGAGGGAGATATGGTTAGATGATAATGGCAGCCCAATTGTCAAAAAGGGCAAGTTAATAACAGCTGCTAAACAAGCAGCAGCTGGGCAAAAAGTATTATTGATAATTGACGAGCTCGATAAGAGCCGTCTAAGCGTCGATTATCTTTTCCTGGAAATTCTCCAGAACGAAATAATATCTGGAGATAATGAAGATATAATAATAAAAAATGGCAAGGGATATTTGTGCATTATATTTACTACAAACGAGAAAAGAAGGATATCGGAACCCCTTCTTAGACGTTGTAGATTTTTCAGAGTAAAATTCCCAGAAAGGAATGAAGAGGTCAAGCGCATCTTGGAAATTGCCAAAATTAATAATAATCATTTAGCCGCAGTATCCGCGGCAAATTTCTTCGTATCTATAGCGTCAAAAGTGAGGGATATACAAAATCTTTATAAATATCCTAGTTCGTATGAACTAGGAATAGCATTGAGGGATTTAATCCTTGGCGTCTTAAGCGCTGAGGATTTTCTAAATGTACTTAGTCCTGATCCTGACGATCAAAGGAGGATCAGAGAAAAATTCAACTGGAACACCCTCAGTTATCTTGAGGGAATGTTAAAGGGCTGGAGCGAATGGGGAGGGAGCAGTTAGTAATAATATCTCCATTTCTGGCCATTAAGAAATGGTGATATAAAAATTATTAATGGCCAACTGTGACTAGTATTTGAATGAGGCTAGTCACAAGATATAACTCATTCTATATATCGAGGTGTTAGTCTCGGAGCCTCGTTAAATAAATCGAGACTATTTTTTAAACCTCTTTATATATACCTTTTCTACGTAATAGAAT
>LNGD01000301.1 GCA_001587675.1 Candidatus Methanofastidiosum methylothiophilum | reverse complement strand
GGGAATAAGAAAAGCTATTATGATGCTCTTGGGAATATTGCAAACGATCACTACCATGAAATGCATGTTGCCCAGTTAAATTCTTTATATGAGTATACAAAAAATCCCTTATTTAAGGAATATAAAGAAAGATGGGATAGAAAATAAAATTAATAACCTGAATCTTGTCTTTCAGTGGTATCAATGCTTGTTTGTTCTTGATGAATAGAATCATATACTTTCATGCTTTCTTTTTTTATTTCTTCTATCTCTCTAGATATCATTCTATTCTTGATTTCTTCTGGAGGTCCAATTTCTATAATCTTGCCTTCAAGTAAGAAGCATGACCTGTCACAAGCGTCAACGACAAAATCGGAATCATGGGTGATTATTATAAATGTTTCATCTAAATACTGTCTTGATTTTCTTATTGCATTGGCAATTTCTTTTGTTCCTCTTGGTTCATCAAGTATCACAATGTTAGGCTCTTTAATCAAAACTTGAGCAAGAGCAACGGTATGTCTTTCACCTTCAGATAGGGATTCTGGAGTTTTAATAAGTAATTCTTCCACGGTATTATTATCAAATCCAACTGCCTCTAGGACGTCGGATGCTTTTTTCTTTGCAATATCTAGGGGAAGTTTTAATCCAATTGATTCCGTTAAATTTTCAAGAACTGTTTTATTTGGATAAAGAGAGTACTCTTGATGAAGAATACCAATATATGGTGCTGCCCTTATCCTACCTGAAGATCCATCTTCTTTCATATTTATCCATTCATCACCAATTCTAAGTTTAAATTCTCCTTCTTTGAATGGGATTAACCCCCCGATTATCTTAGAAACAGTAGTTTTTCCTGCACCGCTCTTGCCTACAATGCCAAATATTTCTTTTTCATTTACTGAGAGTGAGAGATCATCTACTGCTTTAATCACCCCCCTTGAAATTGAATAAAAGTATTTTTTAACATTATTAAGCTGAATTATCTCGTTGCCAGTATCACTGAAAATTGATTTAGTATCTCTTGAAATAGATTTATCTTCAATTTTCAGCTCCTTTGAATCCAATTCCTCTATAATTTTTCCTCTATCGATTTTTAATGTTCTCTCGGTTACTTCTCCAATTAAGGATGATTTCT
>LNGD01000300.1 GCA_001587675.1 Candidatus Methanofastidiosum methylothiophilum | reverse complement strand
GCATATTTTACTGCATCTATTGACATTTGAATTACAGTTTTCCTTTTTTCATCTAGTGTTTTCCCATATCTATCACTACCAAATTTACCTAATATGTGATAGTCAGATGTACTTGAAAAAGTATGAATGCGTTTCTTGTAAGCATCTCTTATTGCATCTGCAGCAGATTTAATGTCAATCTCTTTAGCCCTTGCCAGAGCAGCTACTGTAACTTTTACTTCATTAGCTATTCTTTGCACAGCTTCAAATTGAGCTGGAGATGAAACAGGGAACCCAGCTTCAATTATATCAACGTTTAGTTTTTCTAATTGTCGCGCAATTTCAACTTTTTCTAAAACATTTAAGCTTGCACCTGGAGATTGCTCTCCATCCCTTAAAGTGGTATCAAAAATATAAATCTTTTCGCTCATATTATTTCTCTCTATTTTAATTTTATTTTGTTTAGTTCAAAAATTATAATATTATATTATCAAGTATTTTTTGTGTTATTATTTCAGTATTTACAGCTTTACTTTTATCTTCCGCTATATCGGGTGTTCTAAAACCTTCCTCTAATACCCTTTCTATTGCACCTTCGATTACCTTGTTTATTTCTGGCATTTTTAAGGAATACTCAAACATCATTCCAATTGATGAAATTGTTGCTATTGGATTTGCTATCCCTTTTCCTGCAATATCAGGTGCACTACCGTGAATTGGTTCATAAAGGGCATATCTTTCTCCAATACTTGCTGATGGTAGCATGCCAAGGCTTCCAGTAATAGCTCCTGCTATATCACTTAGAATATCACCGAATAGATTTGAAGTTAGAATTACATCAAACTGTTTAGGATTTGTAACAATTTGCATAGCACAATTATCAACGTACATATTTTCCAAAGTTATATCAGGATATTCTTTATGAATTTCAGCTACAACTTTTCGCCAGAGTTGGCTTGATTCGAGAACATTTGCTTTATCTACAGATGTTACTTTTTTCTTTCTTTTTTTTGCTGCTTCAAAGGCTAGTTTTGCTATTCTTTCAACTTCAGGTATAGAGTAGCTCATTGTATTCCAGCCTTTTTCTTCTGTTAAGCCTCTTGGTTCACCAAAATATACATCACCAATTAATTCACGAAATACTACAAAA
>LNGD01000299.1 GCA_001587675.1 Candidatus Methanofastidiosum methylothiophilum | reverse complement strand
CCTATTAATAATAAAAAAAATCATCAATCCCCGTCTTAAGATTATCAATACTCCCCATGGCCCTTTTATGGCCCACGGTCAGTATTCTTTAGCTAAGAAAATCCTAAAATCAGTATTTACTTTTATTCAAAGAATTTATCTAAACTCACTTTATTCCAAAATCATTGCTGTAAATCCATCTCAAGCAAATTGGATCCATAAAGAATATGGGATCTCCAAAGATAAGATAGTATTGGTTCCTAATGCTATTGCTGATGATTACGATAAGTTTACTGAAGACAAGGATCTAATTGAACAAATTAAGCCAGAAAGGAAATTCATAATTTCTTTTATTGGAAGGTATGAGAAGTATAAAGGTCTCCAGGATCTAATTAAATGCGTTATAGAATTAAAAGCTAAATATAAGAATCTTCATCTTATAGCTATGGGGAATGAGGGGAATTATCTTGAGGAAATACGAAATTTAATTAGTGATGCCAAGGCTGATAAATATATCACTGTATTAATTTCTCCGTCAGACAATGCGATTAAAACTGTATTAAACTTATCTAATATCTATGTGCTTCCTAGTTCCTGGGAGGCTTTTGGAATTAGCATTGTGGAAGCAATGAAACTAAACAATGCAATTGTTTCCACGAGAACTGAGGGAGGAGAATATTTAATTAAGGATGAAGAAAATGGTTATTTATATGATTTTCAAGATACAGTAGATCTATGTTCCAGACTCGATACATTAATTTCAGATAAACAATTATTAAAGCAGATGAAATTTAATAATCAGAAGAAGGCACTCGAATTCTCCATTACAAGTGTATATGATACATATAGAGGAATATTACGTGATCTTTTGAAATGAAAGCACAAAAAAGTAAAATTGATCTAATTCTGGAAAGAGTACCACCCATTATTTCCTGGACTTTAATAACCATGCCCTTTTGGGGAGGTTTTCTATTTCCTGAATTCACAGCAAATATCGTTATCTTTTTTAATGTCTACTTCCTTTATAAATCAATCTCATTAACTCTATTTATCTTTCTTAGTTATTTACAACTTAGAAGCAATGATTCAATTAATTGGCTAAGACGACTTGAAGAACTTGATGATCCTCAAAAAGCGTTTGATCTTCTAGAAGC
>LNGD01000298.1 GCA_001587675.1 Candidatus Methanofastidiosum methylothiophilum | reverse complement strand
GAATTATATCATCTCTATAATAAATAAATCTGCCTTTATAATCATAGTTGACCAAAACGCGTATAAACTTGACGAGTAAAAGGATGGCAAATAGACCTAATCTGATTCATAGCAAAATGCTAGGTGAAATCTAGCGATCGAAATTGAGGCAAAAACAATGGTCATAGATAAGATTTATCCCAACCCAACGGTTAAGCAAGTCATATTTCAGATTACGTATCCTAATTTATTCTATTTAGAGAATAGAATCGGAGAAATACAAGAAAAATTAATGAAAGAGTTCCCTGACACAAACTTAATTCTAAGGAGGGGACTTTTATTTACCGATATTGGTCCTAACCAAAGGATAGAAATTCCTTCAGAGGAATTGGAGAAGAATACAACGCGAAAAATATGGCAATTTAAATCAAAAAACAATACAATATTAAGTATTACCTCAAACTCATTAGATATATCTTCAGAATTCCATAAAACCTACAACCTGGGAGACGATAATAGTAAAAAATTTAGATATGCTATAGAGTATGCCGTTGGAGCGTTCCTTGATGTTGTAAAACTGCCTATAATCAATCGAATTGGTCTTAGATATATCGACCATTGCCCATTGATTAAGAAAGATAATACTACCTTGAAAGAGTGGTATAACTCGACATTTCCTTTGGATAAATTCAAAATTGAAGATGCTACAACTATGGCATTTCAAACAATCGTCAAAAAAGGAGAATATACTCTTAGATATGCGGAATCGCTAGGTCAAATTGACGGCGTAGATAAGTTAATCCTTGATTTCGATGGGTTCGCAATCAATATACAAAATGTATCAGAATATTTAACAATTACCGACAAATTACATGAAATTATATCTGATGCCTATAAATCGGTTATAAAAACACCAGTTTATGAATTTATGGAAACAGACAAATGATGATTCTGGAGGAGTGATATGGATCAAACAGATTATCTTGAGGTTAGGAAAGAATATAAAACAGGTATTACATATCCAGAAAGCAAATCCGTAATATACCCATTCGATAAGTACGAAGTCGAAGTAAAATTGACATCTGATGGCAAATTCCTCGGAATCACTGGAATTAGTGTTAATAGAGATTTCCGATCTTATGCGCAAAGATCGAATTCT
>LNGD01000297.1 GCA_001587675.1 Candidatus Methanofastidiosum methylothiophilum | reverse complement strand
GGTAGAAGCGGTACATATAGAAAGATAGACAAAGAACTTAATATTATGAACTGGATGGATATTGAGATATCAGAAATCTACATGAGATTTCCATTATCTGTAGAAAATTATGTACATATCTATCCTAAGAATATTATTCTTCTTAATGGTGTTCCTAACTCTGGTAAGACTGCATTTGCACTAGAAGTAGCAAGAATGAATAGGAATATTTATACAGAACCTACTAGATATATATCTACAGAAATGGGAGCAGGTGAACTAAAAAATAGGTTGAAGTTATATCCAGAAGAAATTATTAATTTAGATTCATGGGCTACCGACATACAATTTATAGAAAGGAGTGGAGACTTTGCCGATATTATATTACCGAATGGCATTACTATACTTGACTATCTTGAAGTATATGATGAATTTTACAGAGTCGCTAGCATCATTGCTGATATCCATAAGAAACTCAATGAGGGTGTAGCAGTAATCATTCTACAGAAAGACCCGAACAAAAGTTATGGTGTTGGTGGTCCAATGAATAATTGGAAACCAAGATTATCTATGAATTTAGATAAAGGTATGCTAACACTAACTAAAGTAAAAAACTTTAGAGGAGGAGTAAACCCAGATGGACTGTACAGAACCTTTGAAATCGAAGACGGATGGAAGTTCAGACCTATTAGTGACTGGAGTAAATGAGATAGTAAACAAATTGAAAGAATTTGCTGTAATAAATAGTCTTATAATTGCTACCACAGGTGCCCTTTTAACGGACTGTAAGGCATCTAAAACGTACAAAAAGTATGCCACCCATATAAATACATTCCATGAGTTTTTAAAAGAGATTAATATGCCTTATACACGTGCAAAACAGTATATGGACATATGGAAATACTTTGGTGAAAAACTTCTTTCCGAAGAATGTGATACTGACAAACTCATTAAGGCATTACCTATTGTAAAAAAAGGTGGAGACGTAGAAGAATGGTTTATTAAAGCAAAGACTCTAACACATCAGGATTTTAATAATGAAGTAATCATGACTAAAGGCCATAAGCACTCTGCTATTTGTAACCATGAACATACAAAAGAATGGAAGAAATGTGCAGACTGTGGCACTTGGATACCAGGAGAATAGAATGAAGATTACTTTAAT
>LNGD01000296.1 GCA_001587675.1 Candidatus Methanofastidiosum methylothiophilum | reverse complement strand
TTGTTGACGATGAGGATCTGGATCAAGTTACTGGAATTTATTATGGTAGGAATAATATATTTTATGATCCCAATATCTTAAATGATAAATATATTAAAGATTCGGCCTGGAAGTTTTACAGAATAAGTTTATCTGAATTATTCGTATATGATTCTGAATACTTTGGAGATGCTAGAGCCCTGGTTCCTAAGAGATATATGGATCTATCGGGCTGTGTCTATTAAAGGGATTTCTTTCCAGCTTGTTGTGTATCTAGGAGATTTTCTTGTTTGATTCATCCACCATTCACGTCTTACACCTTCGATCGCAAATTTTACAGCATCTGCATCGACTTTTCTATTAATTCTATCTAGTGTATCCATAAGGTTAGTTTGTTGCAGGGCTTTCTCAAATTCAGGATCAATAAAAAGATCATATTGCTTATGAGACTCTGGGATAAGTCCTAAAGAGATTACACCCGCCTTTTTGTATTTATATCCTTCTTTAAATATCGCCTTCAAACCCTTAATAGCAGCTTTTATCAATGTAATTGAATTATTACTAGGCTTAAACAACCTCACGATCACACTATTATGATATTGGGGTAATTTATCATTATGCAGATTAGTTAATAGGAATATTTGCAGGAATGAAGCAAGCTCCTCTTCTTTCCTTAACTTCTCGCCTATCTTTCTAGTGAAATATGCTACTGCTTCTTCAAGTTGCTCATAAGTTTCCTGGTAATGTCCAAAGCTTCTAGTAAAAGCAATATTCTTTTTAGGTTTTGGTAATTTTTCTAATTCATAGCAACAAGTGCCATTAAGCTCTAATACCACTCTTTGACCCATTACACTTAACCATTTCCTGATAAAGCCCTGATCTGCATATTTAAGATCTCTAGCATTATTAATATTATGCCTGAACAGGAATTTTGAATGCTTTCTGCCTATTCCCCAAAGGTCTTCCACTTCCAGCATCTCTAGATACTTATCAGGATCAGAGTGATCTAGGAAATTAAAGACACCGACGTCTCTAAACTTCTTTTTGGCTAATTTATTGGCAGCCTTAGCTAAAGTCTTACTACTACCAATTCCGATACTTACAGGGATCCCGGTCCATTTTTCTACAGTAGCCTTTAACTCTTTACAAAACTCGGTCACATTCTCAACATGAAGATTAGTAAGATCT
>LNGD01000295.1 GCA_001587675.1 Candidatus Methanofastidiosum methylothiophilum | reverse complement strand
GATGAAAATTTGTAATTAAATAAGAGATGTCGTGTTTAGGGATGTTATTAATTGTCTGATTAAGTAGCTTGAGAGTTTCCTGAGCACATTTTGTCCAAGAGTATGAATCTGCAACTTGAGTAGCTTTTTTAATTAGATCTTTCTTAAGTTTTTCATCTTCTAATACTTGTAGCATCGCCTCACTTATTTTTTCAGTATTTTTAGGATCAACAAAATAGGCAGCTTCTTGAAGTATTTCTGGATAGCAACTTCTACGAGAGGCAATCACTGGTATTTTTGCCGCCATGCCTTCTAGAACCGCAAAACCAAATCCTTCATATTCAGACAAATGAATCAAGGCTTCAGCATTATTAAGAATTATTGGTAAATGTATATCATCAACCTCCCCGGTAAATATTAAAGAGTGTTTTAATTTCAAATCTTCAGATAAAGCTAACAGTTCTCTTGCTTGAGGAGTTAATGGTTTTACTTTGTTATCCCAACCGATCTTAAAATCCTTGCCTACAATAACTAATTTCAGATCAGGAAATCTTTTAATAATATTCTTATAGGCATGTAGAATAGCAGGTACATTCTTATTGGATTCCAAACCGCCATAATTTAAGATATAGGGCTTGGATACTTTATATAATAAGAGAATCCTCCTAATCTCTCTGGTATCCTGATCAATATTTTCATGTCTGAAGGAATCTTTTATTCCTAAATAAACACGATGAACTTTAGATTCAACAAATCCTCCTTTATTAATTAGTTCTCTCTTTGAAAAATCTGAGTTTGTAAATACAATATCAGCCTTTTGAGCTTGTTTTAAATTCCTTTTATAGAATCGTCCTTTAAGGAAATTTAACAATCCTGATCTTGCTGAATATTTCCCACTAACAAGTGGAATTACATCATGCATCATTACTGCAGTTTTGACCTTACCAATGGGAAGACCTCTTTCAAAGTGTGGTGCGAAATAGATATCAAGATTGGCTTTTAAAATTTTAGGTTCATAGAAAAGATTAAAGAAAAAAGGGTTTAAGGGGTTTGAAGGTCTAGCTTTACCTAAACTAACAAAAGTAATATTGGTATCCTTTTTAACTTCTAAAAGTTTTAAATTCGAATTAAAGTCATCAAAACCAAAAAGAACATATGAATTTGATTTATCCTCTAATAGCTTGGAAATCAAACATTTC
>LNGD01000294.1 GCA_001587675.1 Candidatus Methanofastidiosum methylothiophilum | reverse complement strand
GAGGGACTGCTTATCCCTAAATCCAAGAAGTAGGATCATTAAAACTTCAGTTAAAAAAAATATTAGAATAAATGAGTGGCTAAAGCTGTTTGAATAATATTATTTCTTTTCTATATAGATATCATACAAATATATAATATATTTACAAAATATATATAAGATAAAGAAAAAAAGAATTTTAATGGAAGAATTGGAATCAGTTAACATCTTGTGTCCTGAATGTAAAAAGGTTTACAAAATTATTATTTCTAGAAGAATACTTGAAGATGTTAAAAGTTTTCCTTTTCCAATTATAACAATGCATGCATCAGATGAAATAGGTAAAATACACACACTTCTGGTGTATCTTGATGAAAGTCTAAAATCTAGACATATCGAACATATAGACAAGAGAGTTTTTATTACCCCTTACATACTCTACAATCCTTGTCTGTTAAATGTATACTGTCATAAATACATAGAGAAGATGTGATTAATTGATTGCAGTGAAAATTGTATTGGCTGGAAATGGCGCTGTCGGTAAAAGTACAATTAGTAATAGATTGTCTAAGACTCTAAAACAGAATGAAACTCTACCTTTGACTCCTGGCCTCAGTATAAATAAAATCAGAATCCCTGAAGAAGATGTTTCTGGGGTCATATGGGATTTGGGGGGTCAAAAACAATTTAGATTTTTACACAATGATTTTATCAAAGGTGCAAAAATTATTATATTGGTGTATTCTGTAGAGTGGATACATTCTTTAAAAGATGTAAGGGAATGGTTAGAGATAATACCTAAAGATAAAAAACCATTTAGAGTATACTTGATAGCAAATAAAGTAGATAGTGAAAAAAGAGCAATAAGCAGAAAAGAAGGGGAAAACTTTGCTCTTGAAAATAATATGATTTACTATGAGATTTCTGCCATAAATGGAGAAGGTTTTGGTAAATTTGAAGATGATCTAATTAATACAATTAAATTGATGGCAAATCCTGAGATGAGTATTGTCCAAGAAAAACATATTATTATCCAATAATTTCAGAATAACTATGTATAGTCTTTCAAGAACTTTTTTGTATCTTCAGTATCCATCCAACCTTCATCTAGTTGTTTTATAATTTCATCAATTCTATCAATTTGATCTAATAATTTTTGTTTTGTTTCTTGGTCACTGATTCTAACTTGAGTGAAAGTGTTTAGT
>LNGD01000293.1 GCA_001587675.1 Candidatus Methanofastidiosum methylothiophilum | reverse complement strand
ATAGAAAGAATAATTGCAGAAACAGGCGTTAAAAACAGTTTTGGTGAGTTAATTCCATTGCGGCAACTAGTACGGGTAAAATCAGAAAATAATCCTCGCTCTCTTTTTGCCGATGCAAATGGATTATATTATCCTATAAATATAAAGGCAAATGAAAATGATGCTGAAAGTATAATTAAGAATCTCCAGCGTTCAAATAAAGGAGAGCTTTACAGCCTAGGTTATTCAGGTGATTATTTCAAGTCAAAAAATACGGCTTCGGAGCTAATAGTTGTGCTATTAGTTTCGGTTTTATTGCTCTACTTTATTATGGCTGCCCAATTTGAGTCAGTATGGCAACCATTAATAGTGTTAATTGAACTGCCAGTTGATTTTGGTTTGGCATTAACTATTTTGTGGATATTTGGTGGCACAGTTAATGTGATGAGTTTAATAGGCTTGGTTGTTATGGGTGGAATAGTTATTAATGATTCAATTCTAAAGATTGACACTATTAATAGGCTCCTAAATAAAGGAGTTTCCATTGAAAAGGCTATAAAACATGCAGGGGTTAGAAGGGTTAAGGCAATTGTAATGACCAGTTTAACAACTATTCTTGCAATTGTACCTATTCTTTTTGGTTCCGATATAGGCTCAGAACTTCAGCAGCCCATGTCAGTTGTTCTTATAGCAGGGATGACTCTTGGAACACTTGTGAGCCTATTTATAATACCGCTACTGTTTTCAGAAACTTATTGCTTTTTTAGGAGAATATTACCCAGATAATAAAAGCTGTTGTATATCTACATAAATCTTTTGTTCTTTTTGAGTAAAAAACTTACTTTGTTAAAACATGGAGATAATTTTTTTATATCTTTGCATCCGCAATTTTGAAAAAGTTCTTTCGGTGCTGAAGTAATGTTTATAACTGCCCAGATGGCGGAACCGAGTGAAACGAGCTCCCGCCATTAGAGGTAACAGAAGTGAAATTGTTTGATAGAAGTTCTTTCGGTATTGAATTATAGTTTAGTTTTGCCCAGATGGCGGAACCGAGTGAAACGAGCTCCCGCCATTTAGAGGTAACAGAAGTAAAATTGTTTGATAGAAGTTCTTTTGGTATTGAATTATAGTTTAGTTTTGCCCAGATGGCGGAATTGGTAGACGCGCTAGTTTCAGGGACTAGTATCAGCAATGGTGTGCAGGTTCGAGTCCT
>LNGD01000292.1 GCA_001587675.1 Candidatus Methanofastidiosum methylothiophilum | reverse complement strand
TAATTTGTATATTCGTAATAAAGTATTATTAAGAAAGATTTTTATATTTATAAATTATTATAAATATATATGCGAATAATTAATATTTTCCTAATATTAATAATTATTCTATTTTTTATCGGATGTTTAGTTCCATCACAAACATCACAGACTACGCCTTCAAATACAAATCCTTGTCAAAATATTAACTGCCCTGATAAATGTTTAGGCAATGAACTGTGGTCTCAAATATGTGATAATGGCCAGTGTAAGAATTTCAAAAGAATTGACGAATGTGCCGAATCCTGTGGTTGTGTTGATGATCCATGCAAAGCCATATCTTGTAACTATAAGTGTATTGAAAATGATTTATGGTCTTATAAGTGTGTTAATGGCATTTGCATTAAAGATCAGTTAGTAGAAGAATGTAACAAAGAATGTGGGTGTAAGCCTGAACTTAAAATAAGAGAAATCCAGCCAAGTGAAAGTTGGATTTTTAATGATCCTAAAGATACAGGTAAAGTCATAGCCATGGGAAATGTATACTTACTTTATCATGACGATAAAATCGGGATAATCTTGACCTGTAGAACTGAGAAATGCTATGATTATCCAGCCGTATATTACGAGTACAAAAGACAAGGAGAGAAAGAATTTCATGAATATATACAAATAGAAGACCTTTCTTATTGGAGACCTCCTTTCGATGCATTTTATGTACTATATTTCAGCCCCGAGTACTATATGAAAATAGGATATGTAGATTAGACCCTAAGATATATTTTTATAATGAAACTATGTTCGTTTCTATGTTTAGGTGGCTCAATTGAAAATCATATTAATAACACAAAAAAAATCTGAAGTATTAACAAAAATAATAGAATCAAAGAAATTAGTAGGGATTATTGAGCCAAGAGAAGACAATAGCCTAAGTTCAATTATTGAAAAAGCTTTATTTAAAAATGTTAAAAAAATAGCAAAAAAATATCATATTCCTTATTTGTTGATGAAAGATAAGAAACAAGACATCCTTAGTTGGATAAAAGAAAAAAATCCAGATTTAATTGTAGTTTATTCAATGCCATTTCTACTTAAAGAGGAAGTATTTAATTTTCCTAAATTAGGTACTATAAATTTACATACTGCCCTCTTGCCAAAATATAGAGGAGCAGTTCCTATTTTTTGGACATACTACTATTTTGATAGGGATGCAGGTGTTACTGT
>LNGD01000291.1 GCA_001587675.1 Candidatus Methanofastidiosum methylothiophilum | reverse complement strand
GAAAGAATCGAGACTACCGCACGATATTTACATACATCAGATAGTATAATAAGAGATAAATACCAAAGATATCTGGTTATTTGATCAATTATGCATCTCTTGCTCTGGCATCTACCCTCAAGGATTTGATTCTTATGATTTATACAGCATATTCTATAAGAGCGAAAACTATATATAGTATAAATACACTTATTAAATTAATAATATAAGTTCGTGTCCGCGGATCTTAAAAGTAGGTGGTACAGTAAATGATATGTGAAGAATGTTATAATGATTTGACACTAGATGTGAAACATAGGGAATATTATTGTGGGCGCTGTGGTTTAATTCATGAGTCTGTTTTTGATTTTAGAGAAGATTTAGGTCGAAACGTAGATTATGGCAACTATCTAAAGCTGTGGTGGCCTGATGAGGATCTGCGGACTTATCAGATAGTTAAACCTCAAAAAGGACTATATTTTGTTGGAGAAGACCGACTAACTGCCTTTGAACGAGGATCGCCACAAATACGCTTAGATAAACGTGTTACTATTCATTATTGCCATATAAATCATGAATCATTCATATCTAAGACGATTTGGTGGATAAATCCTGAAAATTCCAGAGATCGGAGATGGTTCTGCTTGGTTTGTGCCAAGAGAGGCGGCAAAGCATTACTTCATAATTGGGGACGGTCTGATTTGAGAACTGCAAGAGAGCTTGGCCTTAGAGGTTTGATATCTGTTATTCAAAGAGATTTAGCTAGCACTAGAACCGATTTAAGCATGTACCACGCTGAACCTGTAAGAGATAGAGGATATCTAAGAACCGCGGTTCTAACGGCACTACGTGAGCTAAAAAAAGGAAACAAATATAAGATTCGTCAAAAAGGAGGTAAGAAGTGCGGATTTGGCGCTAAATCTGTCAAAAAGTTCTGCGATCTGAATTTCGATAAGCGGATCAGCTTTAGCGTATATGAAATTCAAAAAATATTAGACGATTTAAAAATAGATAGGCATCAAAGTATTAAAATTTTAACTAGTGTATTAGTGAGAGATGACGGTCTCTCTGCTTTACCACCAGCGGCACAAGCGGACACTTGCGCCGCTAATTCTTAATCATAGCTGGCGATGAAACCGCAAGGTAGAGCCAGATATCTTCCATAACAAAGAAGGAGCATAGCGACGCACTGCTATGCTCTTTTTTTGTGGTATAGCGACTAGACTAAAA
>LNGD01000290.1 GCA_001587675.1 Candidatus Methanofastidiosum methylothiophilum | reverse complement strand
ATTAGCTTCTTCAGTTATGAGTTCTGATGGAATTGACATTTCAAAAGGTACTTTCTTTGTTGCGGATGGTTGTTTATCATAGTTTTCAATAGTCCAATCTTTTATAATTCCTGGGTATTGCCATCCAATTTTAATATCATATTCTCCCCATTCATAGGGAATCTCTCTGCTGTCTTTCTTTGATAGCTTATTTTGAAATATGAATGGATAAATTACTTTCCACCATAAATTCTTATTGTATTTCTGTAGTTTTACAAAATCATCAAATCGAGCTTTTATTGAGTCAAAATAATCTTCTGTACTCCGAAAGTTACCAGAATCTGTTTCTGATAGAATATCCCAAAAATGAGTCGTCCACTTCATAATTGGATCTGAAGTAAATAGTTTTAATTTATTGACCACAAATTCAGGATCATGTACTATATCTTTTTCATCTGAGGGGCGTAATAATTTATTGGTATTTGTTTTTTCTGTTTTGTTTGGGGAATGATTTATTACCAGCTTATCAAATCTCTCCTTTAATCTTATATATGTATCATCCTCCCTCCCTTTCACCATCTTCAAAAACTCTAGTTTTCCTTTAATAACGTTTGCCAAATTAGGCTTCCCCTTTTTTACATGACCTTTATCAGAAAAGTAATCTTTTATGAATATTTGCTCTGCCTTTTCGTATCCGTATTTTTCCCAATAGTATAGCCACATTCGTATTTGCTTTACATATCTTCTGAGTACATTTACCTTTTCATTAACCACTAATCCGGTAGTTTCCTGTCTAAATCCAGACTTTTGTAGGCGAGTTTTTTGTGGATTGATTTTCAATCCTTCTTCCTGAAGTAATCTTTCTAGTTCGGCAATGAAATTATCATAACAACCCCTCTCATTTAACTGTGGATTTTCATCACTTTTAAATATATTATGGTAAGAAGAAAAGGTAATATCATCGGCATAGCGAGTGTATACAGCACCAAAGCGTTTAGCCAAACCACTTAGGCGTCTGTCGAGCCTACTGCACAGGATGTTGGTTAAAGTAGGAGATGTTGGACTCCCTTGTGGCAATACATATTTTATTTCGCCATCTATTTCTATAGGATGAGTACATAAACTGGCAAGTACAAATGCCAACTTTTCCCTTTCACCATTTAAGTTAAAGGGCTTGTACATAAAAGCAAGTTTTAGTCTATTCCTATCAAAACTATAAAAAAAATCTTTTAA
>LNGD01000289.1 GCA_001587675.1 Candidatus Methanofastidiosum methylothiophilum | reverse complement strand
GGTGGGCTTGAAAAGCCAGATAAAGGTAAAGCTTTTATTGCCGGCCAGGATATTTCAAAATTGTCAGATCGTAAGCTATCTGAATTTCGAGGTAGAACTATCGGATTCATATTTCAATTCTTTAACCTTCAGGAATATCTTGATGCCCAAAACAATGTTATGATCCCTATGCTTTTTTCAGGTGTGAAAAGAGATGAGGCAGCGACAAGAGCTCTTGAGTTACTAGAGAAAGTGCATTTAAAAAAGAGAGCGCATCATTATCCTAATCAATTATCTGGGGGTGAGCTGCAAAGAGTGGCTATAGCTAGAAGTTTAGCTAATGATCCTAAATTATTACTAGCTGATGAGCCAACTGCGAATTTAGATAGAAAAAGCGCCAATGTTGTTTTGGAGCTCTTTGAAGAAATTTCTGCTAATGGAGTGAGTATCGTCGTTATTACCCATGATCCTTATGTTAGCTCTAGATTTAAAAATATTATCCATATTTCAGATGGGAAGATAATCCCAGCCTAATATTTTACTAGTTTAAAATGATAAATATATTTCAAGCTCAAAGATTAGCCTTAAAAAAAGTGACGTATAGTAAAGGAAAATCTATGTTTGTGATCATTCCGATTACACTCCTGTTCTCAATAATTGTGGTTGCAGCTAGTGAGGCCGTAAGCATGATTAATGTGGCCCATGATAGTATCTTTAGTCCCTTAGCCTCCCAGAATGAGGTATTGGAGCTTACTAAAAATCAGCAACAATTGCCCAGATTTATGCAGCAGGAGGTTGCCGATTCCAGCTATACCACGACAGACAATGTCCTGATCAGTTCAATAGATAACGTCGAAAAGACAAGCTTTATTAATGAATTACCTATAAGTTTAATTCAAGTTGAAGGATTATTCACAGATAATACAGTCTCAGTTAGTTCCCTGGCCGGTTTAGATCCTGATTTTGCCGCATTATACACTGATCAGAATTTCACTTATACAGAAGGAGAACCTATTCCAATAATTTTGAATGCCAATGATTTTATTGAGGTCTATGAAGATTGGCAGGGCAAGAGCGAGATCAGTATTGATTACACTCAGGCCTCAGATCCCTCAAAGATTGATGAGCTTTCTTCCCAATCTCCAGTTAAAACTAGAGCAATTGCCTATAATAGAGGAGATCTTTTAGGGAAAATAATTACCATTAATTTCGGGGGTTTGGATGATATCTATACTAT
>LNGD01000288.1 GCA_001587675.1 Candidatus Methanofastidiosum methylothiophilum | reverse complement strand
CAATATCGCTATGCTCAGTCTGCTCATTTCTAGAATAAGAGCCAAAGAGTCCTACATTAGAAACGCCATATCTTTCTTTTAAGTATGGCAGCTCGTGTTTTAATACTTTGATTACCTCTTCCTTTGTTTTCATTGATTGATATACACTCTATTAAATATAAAAATTAAATAATTATATTTTCTCATTAACTCCATAACTTTTATATATTTAGCCAGATGTGAACGAAAATTAGCAAGCAGCGTCTATATTATTTATATTATCCAATAATATTTTTAACGCTTAGAAATAGTAATACTACTGGCGAAAGAATGCCAGGAAAAGAATTTTATTTAAAATCATCTTTGATAGACTCTAGAATTTTTAATATTCTTTCTTTTAATATTGGTATTTCCTTTTCAACTACGCCCCATGTAAAATCTATATCTATGCCAAAATTATATTCGTGAATCAGTTTATCTCTCATACCGGCTATACGTTTCCATTGAACATTGGTATTGTTGTCTTTTAATTCTTGTGGCAAATTTTTAACAGCCTCGCCTATTATTTCAAGTCTTCGGATAATCATGTCCTGAAGGGGAAAGGACTCACGAAAATCGTCTTTAGTTTTGTCCTTAGAGTATTCTTCAATCAGCCTAATACTTTCAAGAATATGTTCAAGAAATATTTTAGGATTTTTCTTCATAGAATACTTCCTGTTCTCTTAATATGTACTCTTTTAATAGAGGGTGAATTGAATTGTAAGTAATTACATCGACCTTCCTATTGAAAATCTCTTCTAGATCAAGTTCAAGCCCTATTAAATCAAGGAGAGTTTTATTATCCCTATCAATAAATTCAACTAGGAAATCAATATCACTGTTTTTGTTATCTTCCCCCCTCACAAATGATCCAAAAATGGCTGCCTTTTTAATGCCATGCTTTTTTAAAACTGGGACCGCTTTAATCTTAATATCAGAAATCTTAATCTTTCCCATCTTTAGTCTATATGCGCGCTGCATATATAACAATTTCTTTTTTGTGTTATCTTTGTCTTATCCTGTAATTATTTCCTTTTCCTTTCATTAAAAAATCCCCCCAAATTTATTACTTTTCTGGCAAACTAATGCCAGGTTCTAGCTTCCTGTAAAATGCCTTTTCCGGAGGTTTCAAGCACTTTGAGATTTAAGCTCATTTGATTACTCTTCTAGCAGTAACATTCTGGATGAAGGCAATCTCGCTTGACCTAAGGCCAAGTTCCTTTGACCTTATTA
>LNGD01000287.1 GCA_001587675.1 Candidatus Methanofastidiosum methylothiophilum | reverse complement strand
ATAAGCAAAAAAGATGGAAAAGAGTACAATGTTATTTATGTGGGTAAATTTGAAGGAAATATAAGTCATGAACTTGATAAAGAAGGACTTATAGAAGGAGATGAAGTTCATTGTATTTTAGACTGGAGCAGACGATACAAACTGATGAGATATCACACTGCAGCCCATTTAATTTCTGGGGTTTTCAATAGAAATTACAACTTATTAATAACGGGCAATCAATTGACATCTGAAAAAGGAAGAATAGACCTCAATATGGAAAAATTTGATATTGAGTTTATCAAAAAAATAATTGATGAAGCAAATGAAATTATAAAGAAGGATCTACCAGTAGAAATATATTACAAAAAAATTGAAGAGGCTAAAAAGGATCCATCAATCTTCAAACTAGCCATGGATTTTCCTCATGAAGTTAAGGAATTACGAATTGTCGATATTAAAGGATTTGATGCTCAAGCTGATGGCGGATGCCATGTGAAAAGTTTAAAGGAAATTGGCAAAATAATATTCCTTGAAGCTGTAAATAAGGGAAAAAATAATAGAAGAATCTACTTTAATATTCAGGACCAGGAATAAGTTAATAAGCATAATATTTATCATCATTTCATGAAAAAAGACTATTGGACCATTGTCATTTCTGCAATCTTTTTTGGTCTAATAATTCCGGGCGGGCAATTTTTTTCTAGTCTAGGTTTTTCCCTTTATGATATTTCAGTCTATCCTTTATTGTTCCTTTTTTTGTTTACTCTGCCTATAATTATTATTAAAAAAACATGCCCCATTAAGCGAGACAATATTGTATTTTTTTTACTGTATGGGCTTATTGGTGCTTTTCTGCAATTGACACAATATGGAGGCGTTATATTTGGAACTCCTGTGGCTATTGTTGCCATATTACTTTACACTCAACCTATATGGACAACTTTTTTTGGTAGATTAATCCTTAATGAAAAAATAACAAACATGAAATTATTGGCAGTGGTCATTGCATTTCTTGGCGTAGTTTTTCTTCTTTCTCCATGGAATATTGGCAATGTTGGTAGTACAAAAGGGTTGATTTCTTCTTTACTTGGGGGAATATTTCTTTCCCTATGGGTTATCTTTTCTAGAAAGACAGGTATAAATAAAGATTATTACATAAATACATTATCAGCTTATTCTTTTTTTTCACTTATTTGGTTAATACTTTTATTCCCTGTAATTAAATTATTCTCTCAAAATGAATATATAATAAGGCTGTCTTTTAATTTTCCT
>LNGD01000286.1 GCA_001587675.1 Candidatus Methanofastidiosum methylothiophilum | reverse complement strand
TCCTTATTAGTGACCATTATAGCTATTGGCGTTCCAAGAGTTTTCCCCTCAAATACACCAGACAAAATTTCACATCTGTCATCTTCTCTTCGTTGCGTAGAAAGATTATCGTTCCTGGATTTCCTCAAAGAAAGCTCATTATTTATGTCGTCCTCACTTATTTTAATACCAGGGGGGCATCCATCTATAATGACGCCGATGGCTTTACCATGCGATTCACCCCAGGTTGTAATTCTAAAAATTTTACCGTAAGTATTACCTACCACCATATCAAACTCCTGTATCTATTTCAGATAAAATTTTATCACAAACTTCATTGATACTTAATTTAGTTGTGTCTACAATTAAGTTAGCTATTTTTTCATAAACTGGCATTCTTTCTGCAATTATATCCTCAATCTCTGACTGAGAATTATTATTAGTAAGGGGCGGTCTTGGATTGTCCTTTCCCATTCTATCTTTCATTACTTCTAAATCTGCTTTTAACAATATAAATATAGAATTTTTCAGAGCTTCTACATTGTCTTTATTCATTAGAGCTCCGCCACCAAGCGAGATTACTGCATTATTCTCCTTGGAAACATCTTTAATTACTTCTTTCTCCTTTGCCCTAAAATAATCCCAACCATTCTCATTAATAATTTCAGATATGCTTTTACATTCTCTCTTTTCAATTATAGAATCTGTGTCAAAGAATACTCTATCAATAAGTTCAGAAAGGGCGACCCCTACTGTCGACTTGCCAACACATCTTAATCCAAAGAGTACTATGTTCAATTAATACCCCCGCATATCTTTGAAAAATCTTTCCAAAAGGTTGGATATGACTTTGAAACGCAATCTGGATCTCTAATTTTTATCCCTTCTATGAAAAGGCCGGCGACAGCAAATGACATTGCCATTCGGTGATCCTTGTAGGTTTCAATCTCAGCACCTTTTAATTCATCAGGAAAAATAATCATATAGTCCTTTCCTTCTTCTACATTACATCCTATTTTTGATAACTCCTTTGAAACTGCAGCAAGTCTATCAGTTTCCTTAAATCTTAACGTCTCAATGTTATTTATTTTTGTGGGCCCTTTTGCAAAAGCTGAAACAACTGCAAGGGTTGGAACGATGTCCGGAGATTTTTTCATATCAACTTCTATTCCCCTAAGGCCCTCTCCTTTTAGGATAACTGAGTTAATTCCCCATTCAACTTTGCATCCCATCATTTCTAGGATATCTACAAAAAATCTATCGGCTTGTTTTGAA
>LNGD01000285.1 GCA_001587675.1 Candidatus Methanofastidiosum methylothiophilum | reverse complement strand
GGGCTGTTATTAAAAAAAGATTGAAATTATCAACCATAGCCTTAGTAATTGCTTTTAATATTAAATTACAAAGCATTATCTTTGCTCCCCTCTGGCTTCTATTATTAATCCCAACTTTAGTTAAGAACAAGAAAAGGATTTTAGTAGTATTACTATCTTTAATTCTTAGTGAATTAGTAATAATTGCACCATATTTAATTAGTAACAACTGGGAAGCCTATACAAGAGTAATATTCGGGTCCATAGATTTCTTTGAGATCCTTTCCATGCATGCTTTCAATATCTGGTATGTGGTCGTGGGAGCTATGGCTAGATGGACGCCAGATACAGGACTATTCATTGGCTTAAGTTACAAGACATGGGGATATCTGATGTTCGCTGCAAGTTTGATCGCTACCTTCATTCCCATGCTGCATATTGTTTTTAGAAAGCTTAAAAACAAAAAAGTGGATTTCAATGAAACAGAGATCAGTATTGCACTACTTAGCGCAGTATTAACAATTTTCTCCTTCTTCTATTTCAATACCCAGATGCATGAGAGATATTTACACCCATTACTGCTACCCCTAGCAGCATTCGCCTTTATTAACAAGAAATACATTCTTTATGTATTAATATCTCTACTGTATTTTCTTAATCTGGAAAAGATCTTACTACTACTCCCAGTTGATCATTACTCATTAATATTCAGTTCCAGACTAATAGCAGTATTACTAGGCGCAGCTTTACTACTCTGCTTCTATTATCTCTATTCATATTACTTTTCACTTAAGAAAAAATGGCAACAAAAACGCTAATTAACAAGGTTGATGTATTCTCAAGGGTAGCTATGTTTTTAATATATTCCTGGTTTGGAATACTTAAAGTAATTGGTATATCTCCAGCAGACAGTGTAGTACATCAATTATTCGATGTCACCTTCCTCCCTTCAATATTCGATTTTAATACCTTCTATGTACTCTTTGCCTGGTTTGAAGTATTTCTAGGAATTGCCTTCCTGTTCCCTCAATTTACTAAATATGTGTTCTGGATCTTTATTGCTCATATCACTATGACCATGATGCCAATAGTATTACTTCCTAATCTGATCTGGCAGAATGGCTTAGGTTTAACATTCTCAGGGCAATATATTGTTAAGAATATTGCCCTTATCGCTTTAATGCTAAAGATAAAGCAAGACGCTAAGCATTGAAATATTAATTAATTTAAATTAAGCTAAATATATACTGCTCATTAATTATGGAAAAATTCGAGAAAAAACT
>LNGD01000284.1 GCA_001587675.1 Candidatus Methanofastidiosum methylothiophilum | reverse complement strand
TGTAGTATAGTATGTAGTAAAGTAAGTAAGTAAGTAAGGAGGAAACAAGTTGGAGGAAACTATCGGATTTATGGAAAAATGTCAGACGGGCATTCTGCCTTTGCTTTCAAGAGAGGAGTTATATTCTTTTGGCATTATTGAGCTTTCAGAGATGATCATGTCGATTGAGCATGCCATAAGCTACACAGAAGGTTATAGATTTTTGTTCCTCTGTTTTGGCAGCGAGGAAACTTCAGATAAGGCAAAGGCAGTCATGAAAGGATTGGAAGATTACCTATTTCTGGTCAAGGATGTATACCGCTTCAAGGTAACTGAAAAGAAAAAGAGGGAGAACTTCTTGAAAGGAGTTAACGCTTAGAGGTGATACTATGGAGAATAACATTCCAGAATCAAAGATGAGAGCTGTAAGATTTTACTTAGAGAACAAGGAGTTCTTGGAAGAGATGTGTATCATCGGGGATCCTTACATTAAGGCCATGGCAATGACAATAATAGTCTCTGCTAAGAAAATTCTGAATAATAATTAATTTTATTTTTTAGTTTTAATAAGAAAATAGCAATGCACTTTGGGGATATTAAATGATTATATAAGTATAAAATTCCATACATAATATTATATATAGTATTTATATTATTTTTATACAAAGTAGTACTTTTAACAGAGATGATGCTTTTGGAAAATACGCCCATAAAAAAAGATACAATAATTAAAACCCCAAAAGTTTATATTTCCTATAGTTGGTCTTCAGAAGATCATCAAAAAGGGATTATAAAACTTGCAGAAGATCTTATGGCCAATGGCGTTGAAGTAAAATTAGACGTATGGGATTTAAAGGAAGGTCATGATATTTACGATTTCATGGAATCAATGGTAAAAGATCATGAAATTGATAGGGTCTTAGTTGTTTGTGATAAAGGTTACTTTGAAAAAGCTGAAACTAGAAAAGGTGGAGTTGGGACCGAAACACAAATAATAACCCCAGAAATTTATACTAAAACAAAACAAGATAAATTCATCCCTATTATATCTGAAAGAGCAGAGGATGGAAGTCCGTACGTCCCTACATTCATGAAAGGTCGTTTATATATCGATCTTTCTTCTTTAGAATCTTATAGTTCTGAATTTGAAAAATTACTTAGAAATTTGTTTTCTAGACCAATTCATGTTAAACCAGAACTAGGAAAACCGCCCCCACATTTATTTGATGATGATGCAATACCAACTAAAACCTCAAAAATTATCAGAAATATGAGGGAGTTCTCTCGTACGAACCCAAGAATATTA
>LNGD01000283.1 GCA_001587675.1 Candidatus Methanofastidiosum methylothiophilum | reverse complement strand
AGTTGCATGATTAAGATTTTCAATAGTGTTCTTATCATTCAAAAAAAACATAGGTGCATTCAAACTGTCAAATATAGTTAGATATTTGTTCTTTTCATTTATGATAACCCGATTTTTCAATTGAAGATCTTCTATGATGCCTTTTTCAGTTATCTCGCTCCATTCACTCGAGAAACCTATTTCTAGCCTATCAAAGAATCTATCTATATATCCGATATACTTATTTTTATCATTATCCTCAAATTCAGATTCTAGTATCAAATCAATGTAACTTTTTCTATAATATTTCATTAGTCCTAAAAACATGGAGAGTGTAATACCTCTACTCCTATGTCTTTGCGCTTCTAGAATTCCAAAAGAGGCTATATTATCTTTTGAATAATCTTCATCAGGATTTAGTTCTGGAATGTCGTTGTATTCTTTTAAACCATTAATTAAACTCTCAGAAAGCCCAGAAATTGACAGTCTCCATGCTTCAACTAGTGTAGAGGTATATCTAGTATACTCTCGTGCTTTAGCGTAATCAAGAATTCTCTGCATTAGCCATTCTTCATGTGAAGATATCCACTCTATTAGTTCATTCATGGACTCTTAAAATTAATGGGCTGAAGTCTTTTTAATCTTTTCCAATTAGTTAAGAAATAATTGCGATATTCTTAAAATAGTATCGATTAAAAAATCTTTTTATATTGGGGATTCATATATTCTAGTCTTTGTATCCCTTCAAAAATCTTCTAGTATCTTCGGTATCCATCCAGCCTTGGTCTAGTTGTTTTATTATTTTTTCTATTCTATCTACCTGTCTTAGAACTCTAGTTTTTATTTCTTCATCATCTATTTTAATTTGTACAAAACCACTCAAAATTGCTAAGGGATTTCTAATGTGATCAACTATATGTGCAAAGTACTCTATATTCTGTTCTATCTGTTTCATTGTCTTTTTCCTTTCAGTTATGTCTCTTATTGATAAGAGGTATACTGTTTTTCCTTCCCAATCTATCTCAGTTTTTCTGATTTCCGATATCAAAAGATTCCCATCTTTCCTTATTATTTCAATCTCTTCAGAATCTTTAATTAAATGTGGAAATCCAAAATAGTTTCCTGTCAATTCTCCTTCTAATATATCGAACATTTGTTCTGCAGAAGTATTTTTGAAAATAACATAACCTTTCTCATCTATAACAAGCATTGCATCTTTATTGTGCTCTATAATATTTGTCAGTCTGGATTTACTTAATAGTAGTTCTTGTTCTAGTTTTTTCCTCTCAGTAATGTCCCTTACAATACCACGATAGCCTAAAA
>LNGD01000282.1 GCA_001587675.1 Candidatus Methanofastidiosum methylothiophilum | reverse complement strand
ATGAGTGGTATTAATAGAGCTGGTAATGATATAGTTTCTTTTGATGATTTGATAATTAGTTCTCTTAGGTCTCTCTACTCCCGAACTGAGAAACCTCTTAATATTGTAGCTATAACTGATGGAGCTTCTACTATTCGTTGTCGTCTTTTGAATATCTTCCAAGCTCAAATAATCCATATTTTAGATTGGTATCATTTAGAAAAGAAAGTAGGAGAGTATTTAAGCATGCTTCATTTTATAAAATCCGATAAAGAAAAGCACTTTTCCTTTATAACAAATAAACTGTGGTATGGCAATGTCTCTGATGCTATTTCTTATCTTAATAAACTTTCAACAGATAATCTCACTAAATTATCCGAACTTATAGGCTATTTAGAAAAACATCGCAGTGAAATCATCAATTATGATAAACGTCAGTCAAATAACAAACCCATAGGAAGCGGTAGAATGGAAAAGGCAGTTGATGATGTTATTGGTCGTCGTCAAAAGAAGAAAGGTATGAGTTGGCATAAAATAGGTAGTAAGAGCTTGGGTTTGTTAAAGGTCATCGAATTAAATGGTCTGTGGAACAAGTTGTGGGAAGATAAAGTCGCATAACTAAATTTTACACAGGAGGAAATTTTTTTAGGAGGAATATAATATATGGACAAAAAAAAGCTCACAAGGGTCAATGGTTCACCTGTTGAGGATAACCAAAATGTTCAAACAGCAGGTAAGCGTGGACCTATGCTTTTACAAGATGTTTGGTTTCTTGAGAAGCTTGCACACTTCGATAGAGAAGTTATTCCCGAAAGAAGAATGCACGCCAAAGGTTCGGGAGCGTTCGGAACATTTACCGTAACACACGATATAACAAAATATACAAAAGCAAAAATATTCTCAAAAATCGGCAAAAAGACAGATTTATTTATTCGCTTCTCAACTGTGGCTGGTGAAAGAGGAGCAGCTGACGCCGAAAGAGATATTCGTGGTTTTGCTGTTAAGTTCTATACCGAAGAAGGCAATTGGGACTTAGTAGGTAATAATACACCAGTATTCTTTTTAAGAGATCCATTAAAATTTCCAGATTTAAACCATGCTGTCAAGCGAGACCCAAAAACAAATATGAGAAGTGCAAAGAATAATTGGGATTTCTGGACTTCATTACCAGAGGCTCTTCATCAAGTTACGATTACGATGAGCGATAGAGGAATTCCTTATTCTTATAGACACATGCACGGTTTCGGTAGCCATACATTTAGTATGATTAACAGTAAGAACGAAAGAGTATGGGTAAAATTCCACCTAAAAACACAACAGGGTATAAA
>LNGD01000281.1 GCA_001587675.1 Candidatus Methanofastidiosum methylothiophilum | reverse complement strand
GAAAGGTAAAGATACTCCCAAACGAAGACGAGATACGAAAGATGTGTTCAAAAGCACGAGAAACAAAGAGAGAACACTTTATGTATCTCTGTCTTGCAGTTGGAACAGGTATGAGGCCATTTGAGATTTTGAAGATAACTCCTATGATGCTTGACTACTCCTACAAACAAGGACTTTTCATCGAAGGCAAACAAGGAAAGGAGAGGGTAGTGCCATTGCACGATGCACTTTACTCAGAGCTCAAAGCATACATATCCGAAATGAAGATTCGGAAGACCGAAACATTGTTCTCATTCCAAGACAGGACGATCAGAAGATTCGTAAAGAGGTATGCATCTGAAGTTGGTGTCAGCGAACACTTGCAAAAAGATATCAAGCCTTACACATTCAGACATTACTTCAATACGATTATGAGGAAGAATAAGATTGATGACCAAATAAGAAAGATGATTGTGGGGCACAATTTGGATTATTCAGAAGGATATGTCCATATAGAGTGGGAAGAACAATTAACGGCAGTGAATTCAGTATTTAAGGCCATACCCCTTTAATTTTTTTCTTATTAATCCAAAAAAACACTAGTTTTTGTTATATTTAGACACGAAGGTTCACTTTGAAATGATTTTAGAGGTATTCTTATAGGATAATGAACCAAAAATGTCCATTTTGTATACCGAAAAAAATAAATAACCCTCTAAAAATCGTTATTTGACGATAAAAAAAGAAAGGAAAAGGTTGCAATAGGATCGAAAGGTTTATAAATAAAAAATCAAAAGGATCGATTATAAAATAACTGGGAATCATATTACAATCCCTAGGCAAATCCATTATATAATATATTATATATATTCCCCATCCTCCCGCCCGTGGGCGAAAACAAGAGGATAAGGAAATGAAGGAGTGTTATATATCTATGATATATAAAAGGGAATTAGAGGCCCTTTTTAGAGAGATAGACACTTGTTCCAAGTGTCCATTAAAGGCAGACACTAAAGTATACCACAGAGGAGATTACTCTCCTGAAATAGTTTTCATAGGGGAAGCACCAGGGAAAGAAGAAGAGAAATGTGGAGCACCATTTGTTGGGAGGTCTGGAGAGCTATTACAGGAGTTCATATGGGATTATGTCAAAAGGAGTTATGCCATAACAAATATATGTAAGTGTAGACCTCCAAACAACAGAACCCCAACACGAGAAGAGATCAATGTATGTGGGGAATACACCATAAGACTACTAAACTTTTACAATCCAAAAGTCATAATACCATTGGGGAGAAGTGCTTACTCTTACTTCAAAAAAATTACAACAAATTATTT
>LNGD01000280.1 GCA_001587675.1 Candidatus Methanofastidiosum methylothiophilum | reverse complement strand
TTCTTTTGGCAAAGGGGGAACTTGTGAATTCAGATACTTTCGTACCGTCACACGGCTGTGTCCAGTCTGTCTGGCGATCCAAGTATTGGCAGGTGGACAGTTTTATCCCGCCATTGACACCAGCTCGGGGTATTGTCTTTATAGCGTGATTATGTGCCTTTAATCGTCTTGAGCTTGGGGATGAATCCGTTTGTCAATGGCTTTCACTTCTTTGCTGCAGGTTTGTCATCCATGGTAATTCTCTCCACCAAAACATTATCTGCCTCTTATTTGTCTGGCATAAGGATCATATATATAAAGATCCTAACTTGATTTTAATATGAAAATACATTTCTCCAATTACTACATGCCTTCAGATGAGGAAATAAACCAATTATGGCGCGATGGGATATTCATCCTTGATACTAATGTGCTTCTGAAATTATATTGTTATACAGAAGCAGCCAGAATCGATTTCCTGAAGGCTCTGAAGGATAACGCCGAGCATTTATGGCTGCCAAATCAGGTAGCTTTTGAATACCAAAAAAACCGATTAATTAAAATTGATGAACAAATGAGTGCTTATGATGATATAAAAGATCTAATTGATAAGCACTTGCAGTTTGATAAGTTGCCCAATTCGCTAGATAATTATAAATATCATCCTTATATTGATAAAGACAAAATACTCACACAAATTTCTAGAATTAAAGAAGAAATCGAATCAATTAAAAAAGATTTGGATAAAACAAGAGATAAACATCCGGATTTAATGCATGAAGATGATATCCGAGACGAAATTACTAGATTATTTGATGGTCGAGTGGGTGAACCCTGTAATAAAGCTAAATTAGATGAAATTTATAAATATGGAGAATCTAGATACAAAAATAATATACCCCCCGGATATAAAGATAATACAAAAAAAGATAGTACTATAATTATAGGAAAAGACGAAGAACGATTAATAGTCGACAAATATGGGGATTTAATAATTTGGTTCGAAATAATTGAAAAGGCTAAAGAGGACCAAAAGCCAGTAATCTTTGTTACCGATGATTCTAAAGAAGATTGGTGGTGGGAGTTCAAAGGCCAAAAATTTGGCCCACGTCCAGAATTAGTTCATGAATTTAAATCGAAGACTGGAATGCTATACCATATGTACTCAGCTGCTGTACTTTCCAAGTTTCTCCATTGTTTATAATTTTTAATTTATCTTATTATTCATATCTTCATTCCAAGGCTCTTGAGTATATAAAGCAATCCCCCATCAGGTACAGGCAAATTAAAATATGTCATGACAAATTCAAATGTTTCTCCAACAGCTTGCATTTTTACTCTATCGACCATGTCGCCC
>LNGD01000279.1 GCA_001587675.1 Candidatus Methanofastidiosum methylothiophilum | reverse complement strand
TTGATTGTTCCTCTCTTTTTGAAGTTCTTGTACTTCTCTTTTTAGATTACTATGGTCTAAGTATAGCTTTACTAGTGATACTATCATTGCCCCGATTATCCCAAATAGTGTCATTATCAACTTAAAATGCAATTCAAATAGCCCGTATAGTTCTATTACAGCGTCTTGGACCGTTATTATTGCTTTTTGATTTGTTGTTATGGCTTCTATAATGTCTACTATTATCTCTTCGATTTCTCCCATTTAGTATCTCCTTATCCCTTTTACTTTGTATATTCCATCGATTTCTTTTCCATATCGTATTATCTTTACTACTCCAAATCTTGAAAATCCTAGGCTTATAGTCCTTACGAGTCTTGTGTCGCTTTCTGCCCATTCTAGATACTGCTTTGAGATCTCAAATTCTTCTTCTACCTCTGTGATTGGGATCTGCAATGGCTTCTCGTATGTTTCAATCTCGTAATAATTGGTGTTCGAGGTTGTTATGAATATTTCTGTTTCTTCTCCTTTAATATAATCTTCCCATATCTTTTTTATTACCTCTTGGGATAATACTTGAGGGTAATAAACTGGTGCAGACTGCCCATATGTTACCATTAATTCTACCTCTGGAAAGATTTGGTCTTTCAACACTAAAAAATCCTCGTATGTTTTTGTTCCTATATTGTCATAGGGATACCATACCTCATACCCCTCTTCTTGTATTTGGAAGGTGAAGTATTCTGTTGGGACTATCGGCATATCATATTGGTAAGTCCTTGTAGATTCTTCGCTGTCCATTTTGGGTGTTGTGACACATCCCATTGCTAAAAAGAGTATAAAAAATATAAAAAGTCTTTTCATAATTTGTCTTCCTGTTCTTCAGTATTTTCTATTGGGCATAAACATTCTACGAAGAATATGTTTGATTCGTTTGCCTCGATCTTTGGAACATTTATCAGAACCCCATTGCCATACGCTTCTATTTGTAAAGGATTTTTTTCCCTATCGTATGCCCTTATTGTGAATATCTTTCCATCTTTTTTTATTATAATGCATCCATCGGGCAATTCGCTTACTTTCACTACGGCATTTTCTTCTGAACTGTTTGATTCTACCGTAATTATGTGTACCCCTCCATAGCATTCTTCCAATAAGTTCTGTTTCTCTTTTATTCCGTTAGTGTATAGGATCCCTGAGAAGATAGTCAAGACTAGCAATACTCCAAGAACACATCCTATTATGGTCTCGTCTTTCATTTAGTTCCTCTCCAAGTCTAGTGAACTACCCCTAGCTATAGCAAGGGGCTTCCTTCTTCATCGGGTTCACTTGCCCAAGTATTACCAATGTGCTTGGCACCTTGAGTAGAGGT
>LNGD01000278.1 GCA_001587675.1 Candidatus Methanofastidiosum methylothiophilum | reverse complement strand
GATACCTATAGTTAAGGACCAAATAGCTACACTTAAAAAGACCATGGAAAATGCGGCCATACCTGGAACATGCCTGTTTTTAAATAAGTTCACACTATATATAAGGCTAATAACAAAGCCTAGAAGAAGAATCAGAGCGAATATATTTATATCCCACATAGAAAGTGCAGTTAACTAGGTATTAGTATAGCTTAAGTTGGCAGTGAAATTAAATTAGTAGGGCAGAATTATGAGAAAATTAAGGACGTATTTAAGGGTAGGGGAATTTAACTAGAAAATTAAATATTAACTTTGATGTTTGGTAATTATGGTAAACTGGAATATATATTTTCTTAAATTAAATAAGTAAACATTAGTTGGCAATAAACAGTTAAGAATGATCAACCAGCCTAAGTCTGACATAAACACTTTTCCACAAACCATCCCCTTTTCTGACACAATCGTAACATTTACGTCTACGCCAAATTTCGACAAGTTATCCACAAACGAATCTAATATACATCCCTTTATGGATAGGGAGTATTTGAGATTGTTCTCCGATTATTTCAATTGTGATCCGTATTATCTAACTGTAAAAAATAATAACAGGATAATTATGGAGGGATATTTTGATAAGCTCGATGAGCAATTGACCCTATTAGGCATGAGACCTGTCCTAGGTGGTCAGGAGTTAACAGACTATGGGGACGTGATATATTCCAAATATATGTCGAGAGATCTTGGTGCAAAACTATGGGGTGAAACAAAGTCATACTTATCCACAATGGGGATAAAAACTATCAGACTTGATTATTTGCGTGCCGACTCCCCTACACTTCTCTTTCTTAAGTCTCTACCTAATGTTGAAATTTCTGATCAAGAAGTTGCACCATTTATTGAATTACGTGCAGGATTCGAAGAAATATTAAATAGAATTAACAAAAAAGACAGGCAGGAATTGAAACGTAAATTAAGAAGACTCGAAGCCATTGATTACAAATTTAAAGTTAAAAAAGAGATCTCAGAGACTGATTTTAATGAATTTATAAGGCTGCATAGATTATCTGATCCCGCTAAGGAGAAATTCATGAGCAAGGATATGGAAAAATATTTTAAAAAGCTTATCCAGCTTCAATTAGAACAATGGACTATTAACATGGCCTTCTTAGAAATTGAAGGTAAGAACGCAGCATCAGTACTATTCTTTAGCAATGGTAAAGTATTGATGGGATACAATTCCGGATATGATCCCCTATTCACCTACTATTCTCCCGGATTAATGGGCAAGGTTAAATTAATGCAGTGGGCTATTGAAAATGGATTTCAAACATTTGATACATTAAGAGGGAACGAAAGGTATAAGTATGATCTGGGAGCT
>LNGD01000277.1 GCA_001587675.1 Candidatus Methanofastidiosum methylothiophilum | reverse complement strand
GTGGGGACAAAGGGCTAAGATTTACAATTAAGGGAAAAACATTCTATCCATTAGGGCGAGTAGGAAATATAATCTACAACAGTTGCGATATAGAAGAAAACTTAAGAGGGGGACGAGAGTTCAACAAGGCCAATATAGAATTGGATAAAAATCACTATCTAAAAATAAAATGGATTAGGCCAGAGTTGGTAGAATGCAAAGCGTAGAAAAAGAGGCCATAGCAGATATCAGAGGAGGGTATAAAGTGTTTTCTTGTGGTTGGCAATATAATAATCGAGGAAGATTCAGATGCATATATCTAGGCAACGGGGAAAAGATTGGGGAATATTTCAGATGTTATCAATGGGTGACAGCATCTTGGGAAGAAGGTGGAGAAATACACACATATGTTGACAAAGGGGCACATCATTTATTGGAAGACCATAAAAAGGCATTGGACTCTATAAAAGACAAAACATTTGACGAAGCAATACTCAACCTAGAAGATATAGGATACGCAAGGATGTCAGGATTTGGGCCAGAAATTGATATAGGCAATAAAAAAGCAATGGGGAATTCAAAATAAAAATTGAGGAAGAGATTAGGATAAGTAAAGGATCAGGCAAGATGGAAGGTATGATTTCGATAAACACGAATCCTATGACGAACACATTCTGCCTTTCATTAATAGATAATAAAGACTTGGTATGTGGGCATTGCTACAGTGTAAGGGCGTTGAAGAGTTTTAGGGCGAGATACCAATTAGTATTGGAGAAGAACAGTAGAATTTTGTCTTCAAGAATTCTAGACTCCGACAGGCTTCCAAGAGTGACTGAAGACATAATGAGAATAAATAGTTTTGGAGAACTAATAAATCAGACCCACTTGCAGAATATATTCAACCTAGCAAGGGTGAATCCAAGGACCACATTTGCACTATGGACTAAAAGGAAAGACTTGATTAATAGAACACAAGAAATCCCTGACAACACGATCTTGATATACAGCATCCCAAAACTCAATCCAAAAAATCTCATAATCCCTCCAAAATTCCACAAAGTATTTGCAGTATACACAAAACAATATGCAAGAGAGAATAACATAGAAGCAAACTGTGGTGGAAGAAGATGTAGGGAATGTTTGAAATGCTACACATTCGGAGAACCATACATTATAAAAGAATTTATGAAATGAAAGGAGGAAATAGTATGGAATCAAGTTCAGAATATATCCCAATATCCCTAGCTTTTTTAGCTTTTTTAGTATCAGTCTGTGTAGGGATTATAGGGGATACAATAGGGGTGGAGGGGATATTAAGAATTATCCTACAAGGGTGTGCAAGTGTTGCAGTCACTAATAAGGAATATGAAATGAAGGTGGAG
>LNGD01000276.1 GCA_001587675.1 Candidatus Methanofastidiosum methylothiophilum | reverse complement strand
TCGTGTCCGTTTGGTAAAACATTTACATAATCGGGGTCCAATACACCAAGGTCAACTCTCATTTTATGGGGTCTTGGAATACCGAAGAGAATGTCCTGAGTAAATTCATTAACAATTTGGCTCTGATAAGCCATAGCTATTCCAATTCTCATTGCTTTTAACGCTAGACTAACATAGTATCCATCTACATTCGTCAAACATGAGCTTGTGGAAAGCATAATTTCTCCATGAACTCCACCAGGGAAGATACCTAACTTTTTCCAAGTATTCTTTCTCTCTTCTGGAGCGAGTAACTCAATAATCTTACTAGGTTCGGAATATTTTCTATTAAAATCTTCTTCTACAAAATCACAAAATTTCAAAGCAATTTCGTTGATTGTTCCACTTGTGTCAATTCCAAGTCTTTCGGCAAATGATCTTAATTTTTCTGGTTCTTTTATTGAGTATGGGGTTTCGCCTTTGGCAGTAGCCCTAAGTGTTTTTACAGTTTGTTCGGTATGGTATTGGTATGTCGAAGTTCCTAATACATTTCTAAGAAGCATCATTCTCATTGCCATCCCATCTGCGGTAATGCCACATACGCCTCTTTTATCTATTGATGCGTCGGAACGACATGGGCCATTTGAACAAAGATCACATCTAACTCCACCTTGACAAAAGGGGCATCTTTTATCGGGGTTTCCACCAAAACCTTGGGCGTCATATCTTGACCAGATATTGGTCATATTATCTGATTTTATCTTATCGTGCATTTTTCTTACAGATTCATGATAAGATATTCTATCTCCTTCCATAATTTTCCTCCGTAAACATCTATTAGGCTTTATTATTATAAAAAATTATTGTTAAAAAGAAAAATTCAATCCGTTAATCCCAAAAGGATTGCAAGGTTGTCCTTAGACTTTAAGGAATGTGGGGCATCTTTGGGCATGAAAATAAAGACGCCAGGATACATTTCAATTTCTTCATCAATTAGTTTAAACGTCCCTGTTCCACTAAGAACTTGAACAACTCCTGCTTTAGTAGAGGTGTGTGTATCTATATTAGTCCCAGATGAAAGACACATCAAAGTGTAGTTGTATGTTTTTGACCTAGCCAATACTGTGCTGAAAATTCCATCTTCAGGAAAATGCATCAATTTATTCAAATCTTTCCATAATCCTTTTTCCATTATATCCATTCCTCCTTTATTATTTCTCCCCTAATACTTACTACAATAACTTTTATTGGTATCTTACGGGTAGCAGGTTCCAATGCTTTCTTTGCAAGCTGAATAAGACCTGAGCAACAAGGGACTTCCATTACCATTACTGTCAATGTGTTTATTTTTGCTTCGTCTATCATTTTTCTAATTTTTTCAA
>LNGD01000275.1 GCA_001587675.1 Candidatus Methanofastidiosum methylothiophilum | reverse complement strand
GAAGAAATAATGGCTCCACGAATGGATTTCTCATCAATGTTTCTAATAGAATATGGGTCTTCCCCCTCAACAATTAATATGGGAACTTCAAAATTATTAGACAAATTTATCATTTGTGAAAATAATCTTCCATTAATTAGGGATTCGACAAAATCTTTTGAAGATTTTCTTTCTACGCCGACTCTATTGGAAAGTAAGTAATCTCCAACTTCTAAACGATTAAGTTTAACATTGGCAATCTCCGATAATATCCTCAGAACTTTTTTATCTTCTCTATCATCCGCAATAATTTCTGGAAGCTTGATGAAATCTTTTAATTTACTCTGTCCCTTTTCTTCTATAATCATCTCATCACTTTTTTTGAATTCTCTTCTTATTTCCATTACAGTATTTTTCATGATCTTTTCTTTTTTCTTGCTTGCCCAGTAGTAGCCTTCATCTCTAGTTTTTTCTGCCATTAGTATTACTACCTCACCACTTCTTTTTCTTGCGGTTCTTCCTCTTCTTTGTATAGACCTAATTTCTGAAGGAACAGGTTCAAATAATATCACCATATCAACTTCTGGTATATCAAGACCTTCTTCAGCAACTGAAGTGGCAACTAGAACGTTAAACTCTCCCGATCTAAACTTCTCAATTATTTCCTTTTGTTTCTTTTGAGAAAGCCCTTCATCACCTTTTTTCGATGATTGACCTACAAATCTTTCAACTTTCACACCCTCATATTTTTTGAGTTCTTTTACTATTCTCATTGTTGTGTCTCTGTAATGAGAAAATACGATAATATTTTTTCCATTATTGACTTCTTTATTTACTATATTATATAATTTTGAAAGTTTTGGGTGTTCTATTCCTTTTTGATTTAAACTCTCTGCAATAGTTATTACTTTAATAATTGTTTTTTCTGATAATAATTCAGAAGAGGAACGACTTTTACTATCTCTCATCCTTTTAAAGTATGATATAAGTGGAGATATCCCTTGCGTTTCTAATAACTCTAATGCGTGGTGTAGTTTCAATGCCTTTGCCTGTGATTTTAATGCACTGTAATAAACAGGTTTATCTGCATAAGATGATTCTTTTATTTTTTTATTTATTTTTATAACAGCGTCTAATATTTCTTTCTTATTGGCTTCCACCGATGAAACGAATCCAAGATTTTTTAAAATAGTCATTTCTTTTCTCAATAAAACTTCGAGTAATTTTTTTATTTCTAGAAATTCATCTGGCAGTTTCACTGGGATCCAAGATATGTCAATATCTTGGACATAAGGCTTGACATCGGGTGAACTTTCATTTCTAATTTCAATATTCTCTATGCCTAATATTTGGATAATTTCATTCAACTTTTCTTTGTCTGAGGATGGGGAT
>LNGD01000274.1 GCA_001587675.1 Candidatus Methanofastidiosum methylothiophilum | reverse complement strand
AAGGAGTACTTTGAGAAGTGGCTGGATATGCCTTACAAGGGGGTATGGGCGTACCCTGATAAGTAACTCTATTTTCTAAATTTTTCTTAAAATGATAATATAAATTTAGATGTAGCATAAAGATAGTTTACGTGTGATCTATCAGATAAAACATGTTGAAATTCAAGCATTTCGCTATTTTTATATCCGTCTCGGTTAGGTTGAGAGTCGCTCTAAGATCCCAGAATAAAAAACATCGGAGGATTGTGTATCAATGCAAATAAAACCTACCCATGAGCCAATTGTATAGTTAATGAATACCTCAACAAGAACGCAATGTATCGTATTGTATTTCTGCGGACGCTATTCGAGCAAATTGTACTTAGCCGATCCTTTAAAGGTATTAAACTGATCTCTAGCATTCTACGAACTCTTGTTCACTTATTAGACATGGGCAGTCTATCTAATTCTATACGACTTCCTTCTGAGGCTTATTGGAAGATTTGGCTGCGATTGGACAATACGGATCTGGACTTAAAAAATCACCGCTCATGTAGTAAGAAAGTCCCCTACAACCGCCTCTGCATTGTTCTCTATATTGGCAAGCCGCGCAACTACCTTTTAACAGATTAGTGTCACGTAACTCAGCCAAAACGGAAGATTTTGTCCAAATATCATGCAATGTACTTTCGTTTATATTTCCTAGAACCATGTCCATCATATATGGGCAAGGAAAAACATCTCCATTTGGCGCTACACCAAGGTAGAGGTATCCTGCAATACATGGCTTAGCCTGAATTTCGGGAGATGATGATAATAAAAAGTCCAAAGGAGATTCCAACAGAATACTCATTGAGAATTTCTGTTCAAGATATTCTCTAGATTCAACTAAATGCCACCACTCTCGTCTATCTAGGACGTACTGCGTCAATTCATTTCCTCGACCCATTGGAAAAAGTGGAAGTGCCCTTATCACATCTATTCTTAATGATTTTAGAAAATACAAAAGTTTTGGAAAATGGTTTACATTCTGTTTATGTAACACTGTGTAGACACCAATTGGAACATAATTTTCTAATAGCAATTTAATAGCGTTTATCGTGGTTCTATAAGTTCCCTTGCCCCTAAAGAGTTCATGAATATTTGCCGTCGGTCCATCTAGACTTATTCGTAGGCTTAAATTATGTTTTTTGCTTAGGTATTTTAATTTATTTGCGATATTTTCGTCAATAAATGACCCATTTGTTACAATATTAATTCCAAAATATGTTAAATAAACTTCTAAAATATCCATAAACTTCGGATATAAGAACGGTTCACCACCGCTAAAGCCGATATAGCGAACACCAATAGAATGTGCTTCATTTAATATTTTATATAATTGCTTATGAGA
>LNGD01000273.1 GCA_001587675.1 Candidatus Methanofastidiosum methylothiophilum | reverse complement strand
TTCTTAATAAACATTACTTTTCAAAAGATTTATATTCTATTCCTAATTTCATAATTTCATGACAGAAGAAAATTCTGAAAAAAGGGAAAAAAGACAATCGCCAATAAGAATAGTGATACATGATATTGTATCTTTTATAGTATTTCTTATAATCCTAGGATTTCTTAATATATCGCTCGATTTTTTTGATAGTAACATACTCTCTGAAGTTGTAAGACTACTCAATAATAACATTTGGCTTATCTTTATATTCTCTGTAATTTTTACCATAGGCGAAGTTTTTGGAAGCTTTAGATTTCCTGGAAATTTACCTGCTCCAATATTCAATGCAATCGGAAGTATCTTCCTACTTAATTTCCTATTTAAAATATTTCGGCTAGTTGGGAATCTTTCAGAGATAACTACTTTTGATAATCTCGCAAAATCATTTCCATTTCTCTACCCGATAATATTCTTGCTTGTTCTTTTGGGAGGCTATATATCGATACTTTCTGGCACCTCTTGGGAATCCCCAAAAAAGAAGAAAACTACCACAAGTACTTCAAAAGAAGAGATAAGTTGGGACGACGTGGGAAACGAGTTTAAGGAAATGTTGTATGAAGCTTTTCACTCGGCCAGAGAATCAATTAAACAAAATAAAAAATAATTTTTATTTTATTCCAAAACATAGCCACTGGGGATTGATTTGACTTTGTAAATATTCTCTCCTTTCTTTTTGATCAACATCTGCGCCAATCCAGATTCCCGGAAGGCCTCTCAAGGGACAAGAAAAGCAGAATCCTGTTTTTGGATATTCTATGCCTTCTATATAGTCGCACCTAAAATAGGAATATGAATCCGAAATAATAACTTCTGAAACTAAAGAGCATTTGATTTCTTTGTAAGGGTTCTTTTTGCCTCCCAAATTATTTTCCGGGAGTATCTGTTGTATCTTACTAGTAAGGTAAATGTCAAGTCTTGATTGGAGATATTTCTTTCTTCTATCCATAGGTCCAAGATTTTATTTCAAATATAATATTCTCTCCTTAGTGGAAATTATTATTCTATTAAAAAACAATCTAAATCTAAGTCCAATTATGTTTTAATTTGTTAATTGGCCTTATTTATCAAAAATATAATTTTAGAATTATAATTCACAACTTTTTAGCTTTATTATAAAAGTGGCTCCGTGTGGTTTAGTATCTTTTACTTCTATTGTTCCACCATAGCGTTCAATATTTTTCTTTGATATATATAATCCTAACCCTGTGCCCCTACTTTCCCCGTAACTAAACTCTTCATTGAATATTTTACTTTTTATTGAGTCAGGTATTCCTTTTCCATGGTCGATAATCTTCATTTGGCAGATATTTTTATCTGGAGTTATTTCAATATCAATCTTAT
>LNGD01000272.1 GCA_001587675.1 Candidatus Methanofastidiosum methylothiophilum | reverse complement strand
AACTATTTTATATTTCTTATCCCTGGGCTTATTAATTATTTCTTTTACCCTCTTATCTTTGGACCCGTCATCAATAATGAAGAAAGTAATATCATAATTATAGAGATTAGAGTGGAATAGGCTGTTAAGACATATCTCTAAATAATCAGGCCTTTCATAGGAAAGGATCGCCATGCCTATCGAAAACTTTGCAGGTAATTCTTTTTGAGTTTTGAAAGATAATCCTAATCTACTTTTAGCTCTTTCTACAGTAGAGCTATTTAAAAATTTTGAAAATAGGTTTTTCAAGAGTATTATTAATATATTCCTAATATTAACAGAAATGCCCAAATGCTATAATTACCTTAATTATTTTTATCTATAAATGATTAATCCTGAATCCCCCCAAATCCCTCGCTCTGACTTATCAAGTGTTCCTGCAGGGTGGTTAATAAGCGATCAAGAAGCATTACCATACAATCCTTTCCTAGATTATCCTAGACCGGATCAAATAGTGCCTCATGAGAAAGGAACTCCCTGGTTAAGACCAGAAGACACAACAGATTTGATTGGTTTTAATCCCCAAACAATATTTTGCTATACAGGTAGTATTAAACAGCCAAGACTTAATGATGCTGGTGAATTGGAACCACCTTTACCAGGGAAAAGATTCAACTATGGAGCTGCCTCATTTGCTTATGGAGAAGATCCCTATAGAAAGGATATTCAGGGAACTGGGGGCAAAGTAAATGTGATTGGAACAATGCATTTAACTGAAACTCTACCTAGAGAAATGCCTGTATACACCTTAGCAACGTTTAGCAATGATTTAGAAAGAAGGATGGCTGCAGAACAGGGAATGCCTACAGCTGCAGGAATTTATGAATATGAACTGAAAAGATTTGGTGTAACCAATCCTATTAGAAAGCTTGAAGATCCCAATATGACTAACTCATTTAAGATGATAGTAGCAACACTTGAAGAGATTGCTAATCATCCTGAAATTAATGATGTCGCTATTGTTACACTTCGCTATCATATTCCCAGATGTAGTGAGTTCTTAAGAGTCTGTGGGATGGGTGACGATAAGCAGATAGCAGATTGGTTGTTTGAGAATTGGAAATTAAAAACTGGAGAAGACCTGTTAGCTAATGGATTTGGGGATGTCGTGAAAAAACTTCATGAAAGAGGTGTACGAATTAAAGTCCTTGGAGCAGAAGATGTAATGGATAGAGTTGATCAGAGAAAGATTGAGGCTGGTGCTGTGCCTAGATATAGATCAGTTTTAAGACTTATCTATCCTCCAAGATTGTCACAAGCACAATTCGAGGCAATGCCCGAAGCAGACCAACAAGCATGGATGCAAGGAGTAAAGAATTTGCAAGAAAGATTAGACACTGAAATGAGAGG
>LNGD01000271.1 GCA_001587675.1 Candidatus Methanofastidiosum methylothiophilum | reverse complement strand
TTTATTATAGCAATATTTAATCACGACCTGTATGAATCAAACTTAAAATTTGATTGAATTGTATAAATCTACTTCCCATCCCTATGACTATGTTTTGTTACTAATATATGCTAATATTACATTCAAGCGATCAAGGAATTAGTGTAAGCCTTGAGGTAAAAGTGACAACAATAAAATATCAATTAAAGTGTCTGTAAGTTAAGTACTTACGGGAATAAAGGTGGCACCACCCTAATCAGGTTAATTGAGGGCCCTTGTTAAACTATTTATTTAGTAGTTTAATAAGGGCTTTTTTTATTTTTTAAATTAATTCTATGCAAAGAACATTAATCTCAAACCTTAAAGATCTTATTGAAAAACAAGTACTACTTAAAGGATCTATTCATAATATGCGAGATCTAGGCAAGATCATGTTTCTGATATTAAAAGATCGTAGTGGCTTAGTGCAAATAGTGGTGGAAGCTCAGGAGCTAATTAGCGATATGAGAAAACTGCAACCTGGTTCAATTTTAAAGGTAGAAGGTAAAGTGTCTGCTACTAACTCTACTGAACTAGGAGTTGAGATCCATGAGCCAAAAATTGAAATAATTCAGGCTGTTACACAACAATGGCCTCTTGATTTAACTAAAAAAGAAATCTCCGCTAACTTGGAAACACTATTGGATCATAGGCCCATCTCTCTAAGACATCAACGATCACAGGCAATTTTCAAAATCCAAGCCAGGATGGTCCAAGCTTATCGAGAATTTCTTATTAAAGAAGGTTTTGTGGAATTTTTTGGGCCTAATATTATTGGCGCCTCTTCTGAAGGCGGAACAGAACTTTTCAAAGTAGACTATTTCGATAATGAAGCCATGCTTTCCCAAAGTGCTCAATTATACAAACAAATGATGGTAGGTGTTTATGAAAGAGTATTTGCCTTAATGAAATGCTTTAGAGCAGAAAACAGCAACACTAGAAGACATTTAACTGAAGCTACTCAATTTGAGTTTGAAATGGGATATATTGAGGATTTTTCTGAAATTATGGATATGTTGGAGAATATTATTAAATATATTGTAGAAGTTATTAATTCTGAGTGTCAGCAGGAATTGAACATTCTGGGAGTTAAACTCGCACTAGCACCAAAAGATGTCGCTTTTCCCAGAATTAATTTCCATGACGCACTGGAGCTGGTGTACAAAAGAACTGGTATTGATGAAAGAGGAGAAATGGATCTATCACCAATGGCTGAGGCTGAACTATGTAAATACGCTAGAGAAGAGCACGGTACGGACTTCATATTTGTCCCCCATTTTCTTAGAAAGAAAACTGCTTTCTATGCTAAACCAAATGAGCAAAATCCTGAAGTAACTAATTATTTTGACCTGCTCTGTAGGGAAATCGAAATAGCA
>LNGD01000270.1 GCA_001587675.1 Candidatus Methanofastidiosum methylothiophilum | reverse complement strand
AATACGTCACTGATTTCATCTAGAGAATAATACCTAATTCTAACAGATATTTTTTTACCACCAGTGAAAACAGATATTTTTCCTTTTCTTTTTTTGATGGCTCTGAATGGGTTTTTACCTTCTTTAATGGATTTTAACATCCAAAAAAGATTATATATGTTCCCAACGGTAAAAATAAGATTCCCCTCTTTCTTTAGGATAGGTGTTAAAGAATCTTTAAAATTATTAATATTTGCATGGTTTAAGGCCCCAAATATAGATATGACATTGTCAAATTTTTTTTCTTTAAATGGAAGCTTTTCTATATCCGCCACTAAAAAAAAGTCACCGGCAGAGTTATTCCTAGCTTTTTTAATCATTTCGTAAGATATATCGGCACATACTACTTCGTGACCATTTTTCTTTAATATTTTTGAATGATATCCGGTTCCACAACCTATATCCAAGCTTAATCCTTTTGGTAAATTCATTAATAGATTCTCTTCATCTTTTCTCATTTTTTTATTTAACTCATCAGAATATCTTTTATCATAATCCTGTGAAAGAGAATCATAAAATCTTCTTTTGTCCATGTAATCATTCCAAATAACTTAATTTAGATTACCTCTTTTATTTGATTCATCATATAATTTTATAAAGTATTTCATAAAAGCAATTAAAGAGGCAATTATGAAAAAAATAGCGTTTTTTCTATTATTGATGCTATTATTATCCGGATGTGCTCAATTTGAGCAGAATCATTTTACGGATAGCAATTATAGCAACAAACTTATTCCCCCAAAAAAATATTCTGTGATTGACTCTGATATTCCCCTCACTTATTATGGAGAAGTCGATGGAATTGAACTAGGTTATCAAGTTGCACCACATAATGTTGCAATGAAATCCCTTGAGGCCTTCTATAAATACCACGATACAGGAAATGAATCATGCAAGGACAGAGGGCTTTACCTTGCAGATTGGCTTATTGAAAATGCAAAATACAAAGATGATGGAAATTTTGTAGTTTGGGAATACTCATATCCTTGGCCACCATACAATTTGGAACCCGGCTGGACAGGATCTCTAAACCAAGCTACAATTTTGAAGGCACTTACTTTTGCGTACCTTTACTCTCGAAATAAAAAATATAAAGACGTTATAGATAAAAGTCTAAACGCCTTTGAAGTTGAAGTTAAAAATGGCGGGCTCAAGGTTTTAAGAGAAGATGAAGGGAAAACATATGTTTGGTACCCAGAATATGCTAAAGAAAATCCTCCATATGTTCTTAATGGTTTTATAACTGTACTAATTCGTTTGAGAGAATATTACCTTATTACTACAGACAAGAAAGCAGAAAAACTTTATCAGGAAGGACTAATCTCACTAGAACATTTTTTACCAGACTACGATGCAGGGAATAAG
>LNGD01000269.1 GCA_001587675.1 Candidatus Methanofastidiosum methylothiophilum | reverse complement strand
TGGCATTTTACTATTTGATAAGTTTGATATTATTAGTAATGGTTCCACTATATCTTGGTCTACCCTTTCCACAACAACCCCGTGTGAAGAAATGTATAATTCTTTTTTCACTTCTCCTTTCGTTGGCACTTCAAGTTCGTATACCTCCTTGAAGGATTCTTTCCCATCTTTTAATGCCCTTATTATCAATTTTTTATTTCCTGCCTCTACAAACAATGGGTCGATTGTGAAATTTAATTTTTGGGGCGTACTACTAATCAGCATTGCATCTGAATCTTTATATTCTCCTATTTCTATATCAAAGACATACCATTCATCTTTTAATGTTGAAATATCTTTTAATGCCACATTTATTTTTTCTCCTGAGTCTATTTGTATTTCTCCTACTTTGATAGAACTCTCTGAAGATACAGGCAATGATTTAGAGATTGTTTCGTCACCTACCTTAAAAATTGCTTTCAAGAATCCACTTTTATTTTGTTCTACTATGATCGAAGTCTTCCATTTCTTGTCTGTGATGGTCAACTTTTTTGAAATTATCTTTTCTTCTCCATCAAATATTTCCAAGTCACCTTCTGGGTATGACCATCCATATTGGGAGGTTATTCCTTCTATTACTAATTCATCACCTTCTCCTACAGAACTTGCCATTGCCCCTTCTACCCAAAAGTTCATTGTTGCTATTGTCTGGCCTACCATTACTGTCCTAGATGTGTCACTTGGGTAATACCCTTCTTTTGCTACTTTTACTTCCAACTTATATTCCCCTCCAACGAATTCATTTAGGGGCAAACTTCCCATATACCCTTCATCTGTTTCTACCATTTGTATATTCTGGCCATTTAGTGTAGTTGATACAACTGAATCTTTGACCTTTTCTCCAGTATCGTTTCTTATGTCTATTGCCACTGAAAAGTTATCTTCCCTTGAATATATTTCTTTGTCTATGGCTACTGTTTCTATTATTAGTGTTGGCCTTATCCACACCTCTAATGTTTCTGTTGATGTGACACCTTCTTTATCGTTTATTATTACCTGGATTGGGTACTTCCTAGGATAGGATGTATATGGTGCAATGTATGTAGTCTCCCATTGATACCCTTGTGTCTCTGGTGTGTGGTAGATCTCATTGAAAATAATAGTTATCTCATCTTGAGTTGGTATGTACCCATCACTTCTCTGGATCCTTCCAGATACCAAAAATTCTTGTCCACATTTTAAGTCTGCAAATGAATCTGGGGAATCTATGAAATTTGTCGTGTACACTTCAGAAAGAATTGGAGGAATTGAAACTAATAATAAGAATACAATTACTGTTGGAATATACTTTTTCATATGATTAACTTTTAGTGTTCTCATATATATCCCTTTCTACCAATTATAGTAACTTGTTTCTTCTACTGTGTGGTCTTT
>LNGD01000268.1 GCA_001587675.1 Candidatus Methanofastidiosum methylothiophilum | reverse complement strand
AGACATATGTGAGAAGTGTGGGGGCGAAGTAGTAAATCTTTCTGACACAAAATATAGATTCTGTCAAGAATGTTCCAAGAAAGGGGATATATGCATAGTATGTGGAAAAGAGGTTTTACCATTTTACAAGTTGGGAAAAGAAGTGGATAGTAAAGATATATCCATCTCAATAGGCTACAAAGGATTGCCTGCTGAATATACTAGAATGCCAAGGTCCCAATTAAAAGCATTAAAGGATATTTTAGAAAAAGAGATAGAAAAGATCAATAGATTATTATCTATGTCAAGTAGGGAGGAATAAGTATGTGTTATGATTACAGTAGGACAAACGATTTTCTGAAGGCATACTTGGGGGCTTATGAGTTGGGAGAAAAGTACAAAGCAATAGAAGAAGCGAATGAAGGATTCAAAGACCACCTAAGGAAATGCGTGAGGGGGATAAAACAAAAAGGGGTGCAATGTAAGGAATATCCCCACACAACTATAGTAAGTATCAATACAGTAAGAGAAAATGGGATAATCTTATCGGCAGAATACTATGATATATTCCATCAATGTGAAATATTAGAAAAATTAATAGAAACTCTACCTATTGAAAAGTTAAGGGCGAAGCTAGATGAGATAATCAGGACAAACACAGATAGGACAACACGATTTAATCCAATAGTGATAGCGTTGTTATCAGGATTCATAATCCCAAGTGTATGTAAAAGATGTGGGATAGATATCCCCTATTACAAAAAAAGGGTAGTAGGGTTATGTGCAAAATGTGAAGAAGAGGTGAGATTATTATGAGTAATGACCAAAGAGCAATAGATAGTATGAGGGGCAAGAGGTCTAATGAGATTTTAGTGGAAGATATAATACAAGATTTAGGGACCCTCCAAAAGAGGATCCGAGAAGGCGAAGTAGACAATCCCATAATGCAAAAATTACGGGGAGTAGCAGATGAACCAAGTGCAATATTCGAAGACCTAAAATCTTTCATAAACGAATATACAAAAGAAGATCCTTCACCAAGATACTTAGAGAAAAAGCTTGAGATGATTAGGAGAGAGGCAAGTGAAATAATAGATTTTGGAATAAAAACAAGGGGGGAGTAAAATGCCATTAGTATTAATCTGTGATAAGTGTAGGAAAGTTATCTCAAAGGAGGAGTGGAACGATAATCTAAGGCAGTGCTACAGATGTAAACCCAAAAAAGAGAATAGGAAGTACATAGTATCCTACAATGAGAGAAAGAATCAAAAACTAAAAACAATCGAATTTGAACTTGAGACAACAGTTTCCCAAATAGAAGAAGAAGCAATAAAAATGATGAGAGATCCAGAAGAAGATGAAAACTTAGAAGTGATAGAGGTAAATGATTACTTGGACGAAGTAATGTGGGAAACAGAGATGTTCGAAAAGAAAAT
>LNGD01000267.1 GCA_001587675.1 Candidatus Methanofastidiosum methylothiophilum | reverse complement strand
TTCCTGAATCTTAGCAAGATGGTAAATGTAGAATTTTGGTATGCCATAGTTCTTGTTCAGGTCAGATGCAGTTATGTCATCCACTTCCCCACTGCTTCTGTTTTGGAGTGGGAACATTCTAAGCTTTACATCTTTAATTGTGTCAAATTCAGGATGTTCTTCGATTGTATCAGGGTCAAAGAAAATCTGTAGTTCCGCCTGATTAAATTCTCTTAATCTGTAGAATCCCTGCCTTGGGGAAATTTCATTCCTGTAGGCCCTGCCGACAATTGCCAAGCCCATTGGTAGTTTTCCCCTAAGGGTGTTAAAACTTCTCTTGAATGCCAAAAATGCCCCTTGAGCAGTTTCTGGCCTCAAGTAGGCAACTTCAGATTCCCCTGTAGCACCCACTGCTATTTCAAACATCATGTTGAACATCTTCACATCGAGAAGATGTCCACCGCACTTTGGGCACGGTATATTGCTTTCCTTTAACAATCTTGACATCTCATTTGCTGACATCCCTTCTGCGCTCCTTTCGAGGAACTCTTCAACTAGATGGTCTGCCCTAAATCTTGAATGGCATTTTTCACATTCGGTCAAAGGATCATTGAAATTTTCTAGATGGCCTGAGCCAACAAAAACGTTTCGTGGCATGATATGGGTAGCATCAATTTCAAAAAAGTTAGGATGTAATCCCAAATAATGTCGTCTCCACTCATTTTCCCATTTTTTTCTCATAAGTGTACCAAGATGACCATAATCATAAAAACCAGAAATACCGCCATATATCTCTGAAGATGGGAATATAAACCCCCGCCTCAATGCAACGTCCATTATCTCATCAGATTTCATGTAACTAACCTCTGCTTTAGCAAAGAACGGATAAAATTGCTTATAAATTTTATTATAGCAAAGACGAGTTTTAGCAATCTTAGAATAGGATATTAAATAATAAAAAAATTTTAGAATTTATTAATAACAACTCAATAAGAACGTCTTATCTAAAAATATTTCATTCTTATTGTGTTTAAACAAATTACTGACCCTACAAGCGTAATTCTTGCATGAGGGTGTATTGGAGAAAAAAATCCTAGAATAACTATTCCTATGCCTACAAGAGAATGCGTCAATATATTCTTCCAATCTGTTAAGTACAACTTAATTTTTCCTAAGACATTTTTCATTTGATCCCCTCATTCTTTCAAATCTAATTTTAATTTAAATATTTAATGTTTCAGTAATTATATTAACTACTCGATTGATCATAAGGTTCAAGATGTATCGTAATGATAGTTTCAGAGCCAAGAAAGTTTCTTATAGCTTCCTCAACCTTATAAGATATTTTGTGTGCATCTGATATATTCATGGACTTGTCAACTAGTATATGTATACTCATAGAATAATAATTCCCTATCCGCCTAATCTTAAGCTTATGATAATCCTTAACACC
>LNGD01000266.1 GCA_001587675.1 Candidatus Methanofastidiosum methylothiophilum | reverse complement strand
CGAATATACAAATTATTTGTTATTACAGCGTCCATGAAATTATTTAGATATAGTGTAAAATTAAAAAAATGAAAGATAGTTTTTTAATTCATGAAAATAAATTATTCTATATGGGGATTTACGAAGATAAGCTTAACTCATTTTTGAAAGAAAATAGTAGTGATGCAGAAATTCTAATTTTTGATAAATCTTGCCATTCAGTAGAAGAGGCTGCAAAAACAGCAAATAAGAATCCAAGTGATTTTATAAAAAGTATATGCATGATAGATTCAAATGAGAATTTATTAGTTGCAATTGTTAAAGGAGAAAATAGAGTTAGCACTGCTAGAATAGGAAAATCGTTAAACATTGAAAGGCCTAGGATAGCAACTCCAAAAGAGATGTTAGATAAAACAGGATATCCTTGTGGAGGGACTCCACCGTTTGGGTATAATGCAGTTTTTTTAATTGATCCAAAGGTAATGGAAAAAGAAGTCGTATATGGCGGAGGAGGTTCAGAATTCTCTTTAATAAAAGTAAAAACTCAAGAACTAAAAAGACTGAATAAAGGAGAAATTATAAAAGTTTCAAAGTAAAATATAATAACATAATAAAATAAAGATGTACTCAAGTGAGATAATGTTTAAGCTAACATTTCGAAATATTATATATTTTCTATCCGTCTGGTTACTTGTAGGATTTACAATTGGATTTAGCACACTAATGGGGCCTGTAAGTTGGATTAGATCTAATAATTTTGAATCAAATATTGAAGGTATGTTAGTTAGGATTACAATAATTATTTTTATTGTTATTACTTTTTTATGTGCTGCATTTTTAGTGGATATAATAGACAAAACGAAAAAAAATCATGTGAAATATGGAATCCCTACAATTTGGATAATTTTTGCAATATCGGTTCTTTGGCTTTCTATAAATCCTGCATTATTTGAAGTATCTGATGAAACTCATACTCAAGAAGAAACTTCGCAGTTTGTTAAATTTACATTTGGGGAATACCCAGATGAATACAAACTAAATGAATTAAAAAAACAAGGATTTACTTCGATTGTTTCTTTATTGCATCCTGCAGTTGTTCCTTTTGAACCTAAATTAATAGAAGAAGAAAAAATAAACGTTGAATCAGTTGGATTGGAGTTTATACATATTCCAATGGTTCCTTGGGTTAGTGAAAATACTGATGCGGTTCTAGAATTAAAAGAACTAGCAATAAAGGGAACTGGTAAATACTACGTTCATTGTTACCTTGGGAAAGATAGAATCAGACTTGCAAAAACAGTTATTCAAAACAATTTACCCATTATAGTGGAGGATATAAATGAAAAGAAATCAATTAGATTAAAATCTACTTTTGAAAGAGGAGAAGTAATTGAATTAGATGAAAACTTATTTGTTATTCCTTATCCTACGGATGATGAGTTTTTATATATAATTAGTGATGCTAAATATTTCTTATCTTTAC
>LNGD01000265.1 GCA_001587675.1 Candidatus Methanofastidiosum methylothiophilum | reverse complement strand
GTATCAATTTTTTCTTGGCTGTATTTAATCTCTAAATCATCTCCACTTTTTTCAACTACTGTGTGAACTTCAGAATCTTTTGGAGTAAACGAGAAGAGAGAGCTAAAGAATTCTGGCCCACCTTCTGATTCGTAAATCTGTTCTAAAGAAGTTAGATCCTGTCTTCTTTGGAGGATATTTTTTTCCTTTAATATATCAATTACCTTTTGAGTGAGTTCATTGAAGCCAAATGGTTTTTCGATATAAGCATTGACTGCAGCCCTATTAATTGCATCTTTTACAACCTCCATATCGGAATATCCAGTAATTAATATTCTTAGAGTAGATGGATGCTTATCTTTTATTTTTGTTAAAAGATCTATTCCAGACATTCCGGGCAATACATTATCCGATATTATTAAATCAAAATTAGATTCATTTATTTTTTCCATCGCTTCTTCTGCATTTTGAGCACATGTAATCTTAAAATTATAGTGAGTAACAGACTCCAAAGTAACTTGTAACATTTCTAAGATTTCAGGATTATCTTCAACCACTAATATATCGAATTTATTAGTGTAATTTTTCCCATTACCATTATTATTTGAGGGTAGACTTTGAATTAATTTTTCTTTTGTTTTTACATCATTTATATTTGTATTCTTATCTATAGCTAAATCAATGTTTTTAATATTTTTCTGGCCAATTAAATCCTGTTTTATATAAATTTTTGGCCTTTTTCTATAAATATTTCTCATATTTTTCCTTTAATATTATCCCTAAAAAATAGTTTTTAAATCTTTTTATTTGGTTTAAAGAATTAACAAAAAATATTGCGATATATCCAATTCAAATAGAAATAAATTCAAAATAAATTAAATTTTAAAGTTTTATACGATAGATATGCAAGAAAATAAAATATTAAAAGTTGGAATTAACACTTTGTATAACCGCAGCATTTACAGCTAACACAACCTTCGGAAAAAACTAGTACTTCTCCACATTCGGGGCATTGCGCAGGCATTCCATTGCTATTAGCTCCTCCGTTTGAAGTAACTACCAAGTCAAGTCTTTCTTGTTTCGTATTTAGTTCTTTCTTAATATATCTGTCCAAAACTATAGCTATTGCATCAGCACAAGAATGAACAGGCATACCCTCGTCCCATGTGGGCATTGGACACCTAATGTGTCTTAACTGTTCAAGTATAGACTCAATTCTTATTCCAGACCTCAAAGCTAGCGATATTAACCTTGCTATTGCTTCGTTCTGACTTGCTGGGCAGCCTCCAGATTTACCCATTTGCATAAATATTTCACAGAGTCCGTATTCATCCTCATTTATAGTAACGTATAGATTACCACACCCAGTCCTTATTTTTTCTGTAAATCCTTTGGTAACTTTTGGTCTTGGTCTTGGGGCCTTTTGAATTGAAGTTTCTTTTTTGTTTACCTTTCCAATGTTCAAAACTTGTTCGTCTCTAGAACCGTCACGATATAT
>LNGD01000264.1 GCA_001587675.1 Candidatus Methanofastidiosum methylothiophilum | reverse complement strand
CGAAAGTCTTGAAACAAAAATAAGGGAACATTTAGAAGAGAAGAGGGTAGCAAAAGGTGGAATTGAAAGTATGAGGGGCAAGGAAAAAGTAGAATTGAAGAGGCCAATAGAGACATATAAAGCATACACTACAATGGCAGGAATTGCAGATGCGATAGAAGAGAACTACCCTTCAAAGTCGAAGATATTAGCAGGGGCATATACTTATCTAGACTCAAGGCAGATGTTCGGGACTCAAATAGAGGCATTGAGATGTAATATAGCAATGGAAAAGATACTAGAAGAAAGAGGATGGAATTAAAAGTGGAGTTGAAATTAGTAATAGGGATAATAATTGAGTTGATAGCACTGGGATTATTTGGCATAATCCATTTAATCTCTAGAGAGAATTCTGAAAAAACTGAGGGAGAAAATGCAGAAGATTGAAGAGAAAGCAATAGAAGATATAAGAAACGAAGAAGAAGAAACATACAAAATAGGGGGTACAACAAAGAGCAGAACGGTATTCTCAATAAACAACAAAGGTGGGAAGTATGTAGACAAAGATTTTCCTATGGGAGACCTCTCAAAGGGGGCACAGAAAGCCTTGAACGATAGAAACTTTGAAACGGAAGTATGGGTGGACGAAGAAATAACAGATGCAGACGAAGAGAACTGTTACTATACTACATACACCTACATAAATTCTACAAATAAGAATTTAGAAGAAGGATCGGAAGAATACCAAGAGATAGTAAATATAGTAGATGAAGTATATAATGAAGTGGATTGGGAGGCAGATTAATATGGATATTGAAATTTTAAGTGCAAAGGAAGTTCAGGAAATATATAAGTCAAGTGTAAATTCAGAAGTAGCATTAGAAAGAGTGACCCTACTAGTCAATATAAAGAAGGACATAGAAGTAAAGAAGAGAAAGATAAGAGGAAATTGAAGGGGATACTTTGGACCAACATATCCAAGAACAATATGCAATAGACTCAATCAGAGATAAAAATAAAGAAGAACTTGCAAGAGAAGCAGTTGCAAAACTCAGACACATAGAAAAAGAGATGCTATATGGGGGAATTTCGAATAAGGTAACACAAGGATTGAAGAAGATTGGAGATAATCCTGGGGCTATCTTAAGATATTTTGGAGAATACATAGATGAAATGACAAAGGACACACCATGTTTAGAGACATTGGAAGAAAAGATAATCCAGATAAACAAATGGCACGAAGAGATCAAGAAATACGGATTTGGCATAGATTAAAAATAGAATATACTAATTTTTAGAGGGGTAAAAAATGATAGAAGCAACAGACGAAGTAATTTTAAAGAATAATCAAGATCCGATTGCAAGATTCAAAGAACTACCTTTTAGGACAAAAGTGGAATGGTTGAAATTCACACATAACAGAATGTTGATGGAACACATACTGTCGTTCATCCGTATAGAATATCGTAGGGCCTTAAGCCAAAACATTTGTGCCCCAGGAAAT
>LNGD01000263.1 GCA_001587675.1 Candidatus Methanofastidiosum methylothiophilum | reverse complement strand
CGGTGAGTACGATATCGTTGCAAAAATTAACGTTGAGCAGCTAAAAGACCTCGACCCTTTCCTTACTGAAAAGATAAGAAACATTGATGGAGTCCAGATGACTTCTACAATGATAGCATTATAATGGGCAATATTTCATTTAGAATCAATCTTGGCTAGATATATTATTTGTTTAAAAATGTATAGATTTCTTAAGTAGAGGATTCGGTATATATAGATTGATTCATAAATGACATTATTTTTATCCAGTAGATTTCAACTGGATATTTTTCTTTTCTATAAATCAGAAAAGACTTATATATAATCCTGGTTAAAAAAATCGATAGTATTAATGTTACACTCTGGGGTCTGATGAATCTTTGATATAAGGTAATTATATGAACAATAAATTCAAATTTATCTTTGGGCCATTTTTACTTGTCTTAATGATTCTTTTCTTATCATTTAATCCTCTAATTGCTTGGGATAATGTAGAAATTACTTACCTTAAGATTGATGTCGAGATAATGGAAGATCATTCTTTGAAAGAATCAGTTGATATACTAGTTAATCCTAAAAGCGATACTGATTTTGATCTTCATCTTCCAAAAGGATATACTAATTTAGAAGTTCTTTACAATAATCAAATTTTAGAATCTGCTCCAAATGGCATAATATGTTTAATACCAAATGAATTGAATAGTATAAAAATCAGTTATACTCTACCTGAGGCTATAGAAATAAAAAATAAAGATTATGTGTATATGAAAGAGCTAGTTTATTCAAATGTCAAAAATCTAATTTTTAGAATTAAACTTCCTCAAGCCTATGGAATTGATAGCGATGATGTATCTACAATAATCCCTGAGCCTTCATACCTGCAGAGCGATGGAAAAAGAATTATTGTGCTTTGGGAGATGAAATCACCAAATACACCCACGATTTTTAAAATCAAATATAATTCCCTAGTTAATAACTCTGGTCTTGGAAGTAATTTTATAATTCCTTTAGGGACAGTGTTAATTTTAATAATCGCTATAGGTCTATTCACTTATTTTAGACAATTTAACTCAAAAGAAATAGAAATCAAGATACCTTCTTCTCTTTTAACTGAAGATGAAATGGCTATATGCGATATAATAAAAAATGAAGGTGGAAAGATAAAACAAAAGAAGCTCTCAAATATGACTGGTTTTTCAAAAGCTAAAATAACTAAGATTCTTACTAATCTTGAAAAAAAGGAACTAATTGAGCGTGAGCCAGTTGGCTGTACATTTATTATCACCTTAAAAAAGAAAATTGACCATTAGTCTTTTATAAGAAAATTATTGTTTTTATTTAGGTGTTTAGATGGTCTTAGACTCCCTTTCCGGCGCATTAAGCGGAGCATTGAGAAAACTAACAAAAGCAGGAGTAGTTGATGAATCCCTAATAAAGGAGCTTGTTAAAGATATTCAGAAAGCTCTTTTGTTATCAGATGTAAACGTAAAGCTAGTATTTGAGCTATCTAAGAGAATAGAATCAA
>LNGD01000262.1 GCA_001587675.1 Candidatus Methanofastidiosum methylothiophilum | reverse complement strand
AAGCGTTATGCTTGAGAGCGTTACGGATCCAGTCGGTCTTCAGACGAAATACAATTATCAGGAATGGTCATCTTCGTCAAACTTAGAGAGAGCATATTTAAAGAAGATTTACTATCCGACAGGGGCAATATCAGAATATAGTTATTATTCGGAGGTGATTTCTCATAAAGAAAACACTTTCACCATTATAGGCGATGTAGTAAACCAAAGGAAAGTTTATGTTGGAGCAAACACCTTGGTTTGGAATTGGGATAGAAGTTTTAATATAGGCCCATCTCTGCCTTTTTCCGGTTCTGATCCAAATTCAGCGGGCTTTCCTGTTCTCGTCCAAGATCCTTACGGGGTATGGGAAGCGCATTGTTTTAAGGGTAGCGACATAAATGATGCTGGGCAGGAATACGGCATAATTAGATTTAACCCCTCTATAATAAGAGATAACATAACCGCTGACCATCTAATACATCCCCTTAATTATTTGGGTGACATTTCTTACACGGCTGAAAAGTATTCTTTAGTTTGGGGACAAGGTTTTAAGGGTATTTTTGAAAAGAGAATAACCGAAAAGAGTTATGAGAATGGCAGTCAAAAATGGGTAAAAACTACAAGGAAAGCAAAATATGATGGAAGAGGACATTTTAGATTAACGCAGGTCTATCCTGTTGAGAAAGAGAAATTACCTTCCAACATAAATTATTATAAAGAATCTGCTTCAGAATATGATATAAGGATGCCAAATTTGAGCAATTCGCCATCTCCAAATGATGTTTTTGATCTATCTCTCTTGAAAGTTTCATATACGGGAGGTAAAGAATATACCAATGGATTGACAGGTTCTTATAGGGTAACTTTAATGAGTTACAATTCTTCAGGGTTGTTGAATGAGGTGAAATCTTTCTATAATCCGCAAGAAAGCGTATTGTACACTTCAGATAATGACTCTGAAGATGGCACAGATAATCCGACTGACCATCTTTCTATACCTTCAAGTTTATATAAACTTGTCTCAATTTTATATAATGGCGGTAATCCGATTTCAATCTCCTATTCAAACAGCGACGGTAGTGGTGGGATATTTACACAAAATCTTTCTTGGGAAGGTGGAGTTTTAAAATCTCTTCAATGGGCTGGCTTTAGTTACTACGAATTTACAAGATTCATAGATTCTTTGACGGGAAGAATAACATCAGAGATTGATGCCAACGGATTGACTACCTACTTCAGTTATGATGCAATAGGAAGGATAATTCAAATTACACCGCCAAATGGTGAAGCTCCCACTAAAATTGAATATCGCTTAGCGACAGAGACAATAAATGGTGAGAGTTGTGGAAATGTTATAAAGTTTTACAAGGGATCTGGCATCACCATACCAGAAGATAAACCTTCAGACGGACCAGACGGAAAAGTTAATTGGGGTAGCGATCGCGACAAGGACATTTACACCTATTATGAATTTGACGATTTAGGAAGACTGATAAGGACATCAAATGTTATGCCCGACAATA
>LNGD01000261.1 GCA_001587675.1 Candidatus Methanofastidiosum methylothiophilum | reverse complement strand
GGATTTTTTGTTTTATAAATAAAAAATCAATTCCCACTCAAGTCCTGTAGGGAGGATATTTTGGCAACAGTATGGAGTTGCTATAAAATAGTAGACACAAAGATAAGTCATTAAGCTGCGGAATTTTTGGTTAATAAATATTTTTCATATTCAGCAGGTGACATATAGCCAAGTGCCGAGTGTTTTCTTTTAAGATTATACCATGTTTCAATGTAATCAAAAACAGACAATGCCGCCTCTTTTATTGTTTGATATTTATGCCAATTAGTCCATTCGGATTTTAATGTTTTAAAGAAGCTTTCTGCCACTGCATTATCCCAACAATTACCCTTTCTACTCATACTTTGCTGGATGATTTTGTGTCTTTTAAGCACTTTTACAAACTCATCACAGGCGTATTGAACTCCTCTGTCTGAATGAAATATTAGTTGTTGGGTAATTGGACGGTTATTTAAGGCCATTCTAAAGGCTGAAATACTTGTCTCATCGGCTTTTAATGTTCTTGATAGCGCCCATCCTATCACCTTTCTATCGCCCAGATCTATAACAGTCGTCAAATAGAGCCAACCTTCTTTTGTTGGAATATAAGTTATGTCTGAAACCCATACCTTACTGATCGTTCCTATGTTAAAATTCCTATCCAACAGATTTTCAGCAATTCGAAAAGAATGCTTAGAATCAGTAGTGGCAACATATTTCTTCCGTACGATGCTTCGAATACCTGAACTTTGCATTAACCGAGCTACACGAGGTCTTGATACCTTATTAAATTCTTTCCTAAGCTCTTCAGTAATCCTTGGACTACCGTAGGTCTTTTTGCTTTTGTTATGTATTTCTCTAATTTTCATTAGTAGAACTTGATTTTCTTTAAATCTTTTTGGAGGCTTGCTTTTCAACCATTTATAGTATCCGCTTTTGCTTACTTTTAAGACTTTACACATCTTTTCAACAGGAAATTTAGTGCGGTTATTCATTATAAACTGAAATATTTCCCATCGCTCTTGGAAAAGATGCCTATTGCTTTTTTTAAGATATCTCGCTCCATCTTAATATCAGCTAACTCTTTTTTAAGCCTGGCAATTTCAGATTCTTCTTCAGTCATCTTTTTCTTTCCATTTCCCGGGAAGCTTTTACCTTCTAATGCGGCAAATTCGCTACGCCATCGATAAATCAGCTCTGGACGAATATCTAATTCATGTGCTAATTCCCTTATGTTTTCCATGGAATAGCTCAACTCGACTGCTTTTAGTTTAAATTCTCGATCAAATTTTCTTCTTGTTTCCATTTTACAAAGATTTTAAAATTCTCAGTTTTGTCTTAACTAACCGTCCACTAAAATATTGCAAGTCCAGTATCTAACTCACCCCCGGCCCCTCTCTTTCAAAAAGAGAGGGGAGTTGATGGCGTTTCGGGATTTTATGATTGTTTCATAAAATAAAAGATCAACATCCGCTCGAGTACCGTAGAGAAGATATTTTGGCAACAGTATCTAACTCACCCCCGGCCCCT
>LNGD01000260.1 GCA_001587675.1 Candidatus Methanofastidiosum methylothiophilum | reverse complement strand
AGGAAATTAAAAAAAAGAAGTAAATACATAACAAGATTTCCCCTTAACTTCCTGTTAGAATTTATGAAGTAATAATATATATCATGATAAAAAAAGCACTAAGAAGCATACTAGATATATTTAAAGACAGATTCTTACTCATACTAATCCTGGCTTTCCTATTAATGCTCTTTTTCATAAACCCCACATCATATGTCTATGATCGTGGCACTTTCTATACCTGGTTCACTTATCTTAAAAATGAAGGCTTCTGGGGTATGGTCAATCACGACGATGTTAATTACATGCCCATATATCTATATATAATGAACTTCTTCAGTATGTTATTCCCTACAGCTGAAGCCATTAACCAAAATATTCACTATTTAAAGGCAATCTCTCTGTTCTTTGACTTTGCCGGGATCTATCTCTTAGTTAGAATATTCAGGCATTTTAAGATACCTCAGGATAATGTTTTCTTTGTACTATTTAATCTAGCCTACCTCTACAACACCTTATTCTGGATGCAGATCGATTCCATTCATTCTTTCTTCATAATGCTTAGCCTTTGGGCTGTTATTAAAAAGAGATTGAAATTATCAACCATAGCCTTAGTAATTGCCTTTAACATCAAACTCCAAAGCATTATCTTTGCTCCATTATGGCTGCTTCTTCTCATCCCGACAATAGCAAAGAACAAGAAAAGGATACTGGGAGTATTACTGGCATTAATAATTAGTGAAGTTATAATAATTGCACCGTACTTGATTAGTAATAACTGGAGCGCCTATACCAAAGTAATATTCGGCTCCATTGATTTCTTTGAGATCCTCTCCATGCATGCTTTCAATATCTGGTATGTGGTTGTGGGAGCTATGGCCAGATGGACTGAGGATACTGGACTATTTATCGGGCTAAGCTATAAAACATGGGGATACCTGATGTTTGCTGCAAGTCTGATCGCTACTTTCATTCCCATGCTGCATATTGTATTTAGAAAGCTAAAGAACAAGAAGGAAGATTTCAATGAAACAGAGATCAGTATTGCTCTACTAAGCGCAGTATTAACAGTATTCTCCTTCTTCTACTTTAATACTCAAATGCATGAAAGATACCTGCACCCCTTGCTACTACCCCTGGCAGCATTTGCTTTTATCAATAAGAAATATATTCTTTACGTATTAATCTCATTACTCTACTTTCTAAATCTGGAAAAGATTCTATTACTTCTGCCTGTAGATCATTATTCCCTAATATTCAGTTCCAGACTCATCGCAGTATTTTTAGGAGCAGCATTACTTCTCTGCTTCTATTATCTTTACTCATATTACTTTTCACTAAAGAAAAAATGGCAACAAAAATGATAATAAACAAGATCGATCTATTTTCAAGAATAGCAATGTTTCTAATCTATTCCTGGTTTGGGATTCTTAAAGTAATTGGCATATCTCCAGCAGATAGTGTGGTTCATCAATTATTTGATGTAACCTTTCTACCTTTAATATTTGATTTCAACACTTTCTATATCCTCT
>LNGD01000259.1 GCA_001587675.1 Candidatus Methanofastidiosum methylothiophilum | reverse complement strand
GCTATCCATGACCTTAACATCGATATGAACAAAACAGTATTTGTTTCAGGAATAGGATGTTCTTCACGTGTACCTGGTTATATATACTCTGACGGACTTCATTCGCTACATGGTAGGGCAATTGCGTACGCAACAGGAGTAAAACTAGCAAATCCTGAACTTAAAGTTGTTGTATTTACAGGAGATGGAGATTGCGGTGCAATAGGCGGGAATCATTTTCTTCATGCTATAAGGAGAAACGTTGATATTACTGTAATATCCATAAATAATTTTATTTATGGAATGACTGGGGGCCAGGTAGCACCAACCACACCCCTAAAATCAAAAACAACTACCACACCTTATGGAAATATTGAATACCCTATCGATCTTTCAATGATGGCCAAGGTAATTGGCGCACCTTATGTTGCTAGATGGACAACTGCCCACCCTGTTCAATGTATAAACTCAATAAAAAAAGCACTCCAGAAAACTGGCTTTTCATTTGTTGAGATCCTGTCACCATGTCCCACTTCGTATGGAAGAATGAATAAAATGGGAACGAGTCTAGAGATGACTAAACAATTTAAAGAAGGCACTATCAACATAAAGGCATATGAAAAACTTATTGCCGAAGGTAAAACAACCGATAAGATGATTATTGGAGAATTTGTAGATATTGAAAAAGAGGATTTCAATGCCAAATATAAAAAATTCTGTGGTGAATTAAAATGAAGGCTGGGATACGGATAAGTGGATTTGGAGGCCAAGGTATTGTATTATCTGGAGTAATAGTTGGTAAAGCAGCTGTTTTTCAAGGCCTAAATGCTGTGCAGACTCAATCATATGGGCCAGAGGCAAGAGGAGGGTCTACAAAATCTGAAGTTGTAATCTCTAATGAGGAAATTGATTACCCTAAAGTGGAATCTGCCTCAGTTTCTCTTATCATGAGTCAAGAAGCTTTCTACAAATATGCTTTGAGAACAAAAAGAGAAGGAATAATAATTTATGATCCAGAACTTATACCTGATCATAACATAGAAGGAGATTTTAAGCTTGCTGAGATAAATGCCACAAGAATAGCATCAGAGCTTGGAACAAAAATTGTAGCTAATATAGTAATGCTTGGTGCTTTTAATGAAATGTGTAATCTTTTATCCAAAGAATCAATGACTCTAGCTATAAAGGATAGTATCCCAAAAATGCTTGACTTAAATTTAAGTGCATTTGAGGCAGGTAGAGAAAAAGTAAAAATATTGAGAGATTTATGATTAACCTTACTTTTTTTCTTTTGCCCTTCGGCTGATTAGGTTTTTGGGCTAGCTTAAGCTAATCTTCTGATATAAAAGTACTTTTTACTCAAATTTTGGGTAATTTCCCAAAATTTGTCGATAGCTGACGCTAGGCAGAGTTAGCAAGCGTTTGGAGTTGATACAAGTTAAAACAGAAACAGGCAAACATCATCTTTACTCTTACCCTTGGAATAGTTGTAACAAGAACATGGCCAGAGTTAAAGACTCGCTTGATGACGGCGTAATGACGCTCTATT
>LNGD01000258.1 GCA_001587675.1 Candidatus Methanofastidiosum methylothiophilum | reverse complement strand
TTTTACAACGGCGTCACATTTATCCTGCAGTTCTTTGCTCAATGACTTGTCTTCTCCCCCAACAATGAGCATTAAAGGGCCTTTAAGGGTCTCCTCATAGTGAAATTTGGTGCCATTCATCTCAATACCCACTACCCTGATATTCCTGTTTTGTACTTCCTTAATGGATTGAAAGAGATTGGTATTAATCACGGGTAAATGTGCAGTAGCCCCCATACTAGATCTGACCATGACAGGTGATACTTTTAATTTGGGAGGTAAAAGTAGGGCGTGAGCTCCGGCAGCTTCCGCTGTTCTGATGATAGCTCCAATATTTGCTTCGTTCTGGGCATCTCTAACGAAAACGAGAAAGGGCTCGATATTTTTTCTCTCCAGATCATTAAGTAGTTCATTAAGTCCCGGCTGCCTAACATCTTCTGCTAAAGCAATTACCCCTTGATGTAAAGGGTGCTCAGAGATTTTATTAAGATATTTCTTACTTTTAATGGAGACAGACACACCTTTTTTATTTGCCAGATCAATTATCTCTTGCAGTTTAATATCAAGATCTCCCTGTTTAACAAGGATCTTTTTCAATTTCATTTCACTTTTTAAAACCTCAAGAACCGGGTTCCTGCCTAAGATTTGCATACTACGTAATTAATTTGACTAATTATATCACCTACAAGAGGGGAAATAATATATTTGACTTAGTGTTAATATTTTGGGAAGATATAGATAGTCATCTATATATCATGCGCGATAAATGTCATTCTTGCATCTCCTGCATTGCAGATAAAACGCGTTTTCAAATATTTAATATGTTAGTTAATAAAGAAGAGGCAAGTGTGTCTGAAATTTCTCGCAAATTACATTTAAAACAACCTACCATTACTTTCCATTTAAAGAAAATGGAAAAGATGGGATTAATAAAAAAGCAAAGACAGGGACAGAATGTTTTTAGTGTTTTGAATATACATTGTAGTGATTGCCCATTAATCAAATGAGTCAAGAATTGTTCTATAAGTTGGCAAGTATCTTCCTGGCTATTGTGACCTTGATCATATTCGCACAGGTTATCGCTAAAGTTTGGTATTTTCAGGTTAGAAAAAGTATTAAAGACTACAAGGAGCCTAGCTTAGGTATTAGAAGATATTCTGTTCTTAAAAAGATCCTCAAGAAACCATTACAATTTGTTAAGCTGGCTTCATTAAGTGTTGCTGTATTGGCTTTGACATTATTAATTCTTTTAAATACGTATAGTTTAATAGCTAATTACCCTTTACCGATCTTTACCTCAGTCAATGCCTATCCGGCACAGGAGGCCATGACCCTCTTAACCGATAACAGATATTTTGATCCTAATGGAGCAACCTATGATGGATTGGGCCGTAATCGTACCTTTACAACATTAAAACTTCCCAAACAGAATGTGAGGGTTGATCTGTTGCCATTAATACTTAAGGATGAGGGTTTCCTATCTAGAATTAATAGCGGCCACTATTTATTCACATCTGAAACAGAAGGAAGTAAGGCTGATCAGCTTTTAATATATCTGGCTAAAAGCT
>LNGD01000257.1 GCA_001587675.1 Candidatus Methanofastidiosum methylothiophilum | reverse complement strand
AACTCGTCCGCAAAGCCCCGCTGTCCTTCCCTGAAATGGGAGGAACTATTCCCCCCTCGCCTCTCAAGAGAGGGCGGGGTGAGGTTTCCGCTTAAAAAACTAATTCCCCTCAACGCCCTAAAGGAAAATTATTTTATAAAAGCAAAAGATTCATTGCCGGGTTTTGATTAATTTTTCTCCAAAGAAAGCCATCGCAACCTCATTGCTTAAGAGATAATTTTAACAAAGAAGGGGAAAAATGCTAAATAAGAAAAGAAATCGCAAATGCAATATTTTCCCTCAAAATTACCTTAAGGTCGACTAGCCTTATTTAAATTGCCAGTCTGTTATGTATTTAACAAATAAAGCAAAAATAATTAGGGCTAACCCTCCTATTATAGATAGAAGTCTAAATTTGGGTAGATCAGTCTCTGTAACTTTTGCCCCAATTGTTGATTTAAGCATACTTCTTGCAAATTGCTTATTAAAAAATAAGATTCCAAAACCTAAGATAAGCATAAAAATCAACTCTGAGTTATCCATTTTTAGATCCTATTTTACCATGGCGAAAAATATTTTCTGTTAGCAGGCTTATAAGTATCTTGCTTATAACTCTCCGGTGAGGATGGTTCCAATCTTATTGCGGGTAATATATAATAATTCAAGAAAACCATTAAAACCTCATCAGATAAAAGATAATTTTAGCAAACACTCCATTCAAACCAAAAATAAATTTATTTGAGGCCTTAACAAATCTTTGATCTATATTAGTAATTTTACCATACACTTAAAATTATTATGACAATTCCCCCAAATACAGAAAGTATTCTTAAAGAACTTTCTTGTTCTTCAGCAATTTGGCCATACTTTTCCATTCCCAACATTTTTCTACTTTTGGCACATCCTTGAGCAAAGTGCTTATTAAAGATTACAAGATATAAACCGAACAAAATTCCAATTACATCAACAGAATTTAAGTTCATAAAAACTCCACTAAATAGATTGCTTACCATGCATATAAAATTTTCTATTACTAGGAGTTGGTGCTGGTGGCGATGGCAAAGGCGGACTAACATAAAAAGTTGTAATAGAAATCCCGTATGGGTATCCCATTCCTTTTTCAGTAAAAGTGCTTAAATTCTGCGAAATGCCTTTTTGGTATGCAAATCCTCCCTGTAACTGAACTGCACTGTTCCAACCTTCAGTAATCTGGTTATCAGACCAAGTCAATGAACAAGATGGGCCGGGGGGACCAACAACTCCACTACCAAAATAAAGATGTGTGGAAGCGCTATTCATCATAATTCCAGTGGTAAATCCTATTGGAACTTCAAAAGCAAAACTAATATTGAAGTCTAAATACCCTTTTTCGCTTCCTGCTGGGCTAGTACCTCCCCAGCTCATCGGTTTATCTTGAACCCAATAGGGGTTTAGAATCATTTCCCCTTCAATCCCGGTTGACGCGTAGGTGGCATAGTGCCCACCGGAAATTGAAGAGGCAAATTTTGAGCTAAAGCCTAACAACACAAGGAGATTCCAAAGTCCTTGGCTTGAAATAATGTTTGATCCAT
>LNGD01000256.1 GCA_001587675.1 Candidatus Methanofastidiosum methylothiophilum | reverse complement strand
GTCTTTTTGGAATATTGATTTTGAGGGAAATGAGGCTTTAATGTTTCATCAAAATAAACCTGATGCGAATCTTTCAGCATATCAAATATCTTCTTACTTAGTTCCAATGCATTTTCACGATCTGTTCTCGAGATTATTCCAACTCTCAAAATCATCTACCCTTTAACTTTATTATGAGAAATATCAAAAATAATGACGCCGCCCCTCCAATTAAAGTAAATATCAGAGGGCTGTAAGGATTTACAATCGGGAGTGGTGCACTTTCTTCATATACTGAAACTGCTTCTGGCGCACGATCCATTTCTTTTGTATCGTTGCTCCCTCCAAATCCTTCTGACAGCATAGGTGTCTTTTGCATTTGATAAGATTGGAAGATACCAGGTGCACTGAAGCCTATCCCTAGTATAACGATTAAAAACATCACAAGTAAAGCTGCCGGTGGGGACACAAAAGAGGTCTTAAGGCTGTGGGATAAAGTTTTGACAGTTTCCTCTTTCTGGGAAGGAACGATAAGAATAGCCGTTTTTTTTGGCCCATAGTATTTAATGTCCTTAAATTTTCGGGAAAGTTTTGTGTCAACGACATCGATAATCCCAATTTCAATTAGCCGCTCAATATGGAACATAACAGTTGGCATCGGAAGATCAAGTTTCTTTGCCAAATCACCGGCAGACTGTGGCTCAATAAAAAAGGCATCTATTATACGTCTGCCATTATCATTTGCAAGTTCCATGGCAACCATCTTTGCCTTTTCATCGTCCGTTGAGATGACATGGAGTACATCATCCAAAGTTGCCATAACTACTATATTTTATTCCTTCTTTAAAAGCATATCTTAATTTTAAAGGCAAAAGATTTTTATAGTGCCATTAGCCCTTTAAATTCCGGAGAGTGAATGTTACGAATAAGAAATCAATTTTTTTGATTCTTTTCCTAATGCTTGGAGCGTTAGCAATTAATATACCAAAAACAAATGCACAGGGTTTTGCATATTCATTTAATATTTTGTCTCAGTCAACAGATATCGCTGCTTCTGCCAAGGTCGACATTATGGCAGATGTGGATATATCAGAGGATTTTATTATATTAAATAACCAAATCTATTTATCTAATTCACCACAAACAATTGTATTTGATACGAGCATACCAAAATCGAGCATAAATCAAATCCAGTTTTTATATCAGGATACAAATTCTACCTGGAATGAGTTCCCTATCACCCTTGACACAAATTCAACAAATGCTAGATTTACACTGGATACAACAGGTAAAAACTCATTAGATGGATACGACTTTATTATAAATTACAGATTGAATACAGCTTCCATTTACACAGTAGGCACAAATGTCAATAATTCGTTTGATTATTCTTTACTAACAAAAATAGGTGACGACGATATTGCAAGTCTAACGGTTACCCTGCCTGAAAATTACAAACCACTAAGCACCACAGGATGGAGATTAGAAGAAGAAAGATTTTCATACACAACACAAATAACAAAAGCATTTCCAAACTTTTACACAATCTTCTATAAGGAAAAAGATGTTTCAGGTTCAATAGATTCCCTAAAACA
>LNGD01000255.1 GCA_001587675.1 Candidatus Methanofastidiosum methylothiophilum | reverse complement strand
TAATAGTAATTTAATTGAATTATTCTTCTCTGCCCATATTACCCCATCAACATTTCTAGGTAACGCTCCACTGTAATTTGGATCCTTTAAAGAAACTGTTTTAATTAATTCTTGATTTAAGTATTCAGAAAACCCTTCAACTTCGGAGTATACTAAATAGTTTCCCTGGTTATTAGGATCGTCCATAAAATTTTGCACGTATGCATATGACGTTCCTATCAAAACAATGCCAATGACAATAAAAAGCTGGAGTAAAAAAGCAAGTATATAAACTCTTTCTCTCATTATGTCTTTGAACTCCTTTTTTGCCAAATACAATATTTCGATTCTCATAGTGCACCCTGCAATACTATGGTATTATAACATAAATGAACGGTTATCCCAACAATGAAAGCAGGTATTAGGTATCTTCTATTGGTTATACCCATCCCAATAATACCTGTCGATACTATATGGACTCCTCCTGATAAGAACGTCCTCATCAACAACACCCTTATGGCGTAGTCTGGAAAAAAGTTTATTGCAAAAACTGTGAATATAATATTTTCTAATAAGGCAAATCCAAGCCCCGATGCCATACCTGCCAATAAACCTTCATGCCACTTTAGAGGGAAATATTTTGTTGCTGAAAAGACACCAATACTCTTTGAAAGCTCTTCTATACTGGCCCAAAGAAGCAATATGGCAAATATAGACTCTGTGAAATACAAAGTTATAATGCCAAAAAATATTTCAAAGATTATAGATATGAAAATAGCAATAAATCCAAAGACTAGAGATATCAAATAGGGCCCATATCTTTTATCTTTAATTTTCATTTTTCCTGCAAATTCGTATATTAGTTCAGTTAAAGATGGTCTGGGGCCAAAGTAAAACTCATCTTTTCTGTAAAGAGCAGTGGATAAATAAATTAATGCCAAAGAAAAACTCAGTGAGGGTAATATTGAAAGAGCAGCTTCTTTTAAAGAATATGTTCCATTTTCTATTACAATTACAAGAGATAAAGGGGAAATAACAGCTACCTCTTTTAGTCCTGCAACATATAGTGTTGATGTTCCGAACAGTAAGAAAAATAATAGGATAAATGTTACCGTAACAATAAGGGCCGAATCCTTGTAATTTTTAGAATATACCCCTATTAACCCAGTAATGCTCAGAAGTAATAAAGCAGTAAGTGTCAATGGAACAATCACAAGAGGATTACTTATTCTGCCAAAAAAATAAAGTGCTATTACCCAAAATATTAGTTGAAACAATATTATGGCTAGAATTGATATAAATTTGGAGTAGAATATTTTTTCTCTTTTCATAGGAAGGGCAAGAAGCATTTCGCCAGTCCTTCTTTCCTTTTCAGATATTAATAAGTCAATTAGCATACCCCCGCTCAAAAATAGAGGTAAGAGCAATACTAGAAGAACTATATACCCTCCTCTCTCATCCTCAAAAGATTTTCTAGTCCTCTCTATTTGTTCTCTAAAATTAGTCGGTCTGTCTGAATCCGTCGTCACATTTACCGTTAGTTGTTCTTGAGGGGAATTAACCGAATTTGTATTTGCCACTGTAGTATTTTGAGTATTTTGTGTTACAAGTTCAAGATTCGGCTTTTCTATAGAAAG
>LNGD01000254.1 GCA_001587675.1 Candidatus Methanofastidiosum methylothiophilum | reverse complement strand
AACATATTAGTCAGGATACGAAAATAATTATTGGGGGAAGGAATCATTTCAAGATGTTTATTGGGTGGTATGGATTATACAAGGTCTTTGACCAAAGCATAAAAATAGAATATACTAAATTTTAGAGGGATAAAAATGGAGTTAAAAGAACTAATAGGAAAGCCTGTACAATGTGAGGATGGGTACATAAGAGTGCTAAATGGATTAAAGATAACAATGGTGAACAAGGATTCAAAGGACATAGCAATGGACACTATAATTTACAGGACATATATTGAAAAGACCAATAAGAAATGGTGGTCAGACAAGTCAGAAACTTGGACTACACACTTATATGAAAAATTAAAAACACTACTAGAATCAGGAACAGTAGTGGACAAAGAAGTTATGCCAGATGTCTACAAGAATCTAGAAAAACTCAAATAGAATATTTTATTTATTATTTTTTGAGTAAAATGTACGAAGCCGAAATAATAAAAAAGTTATGGGAGTATTACAAAGACTTGGGATATAGGGTAACCTCTCCAAGGTCGATAGCTCCACATAGATTTGATTTAGTATACGCAGAAGTGTGGAAAGGGCAAGTAGAAAAACTGGGAGGGGTGGAAATAAAGACGGATAGGGATTCATTTACAAGGATAGAATCCCAAATATTTAATTATGCAAAATATTTGGATGAAGTCTACCTATGTCTTGAAACTAGAGAAGAACCAAAGAACTTGCCAAGATTTGTTGGGGTGTTGAGGGCAAAAGAGGATTCAAAAGAAATAAAATTCTGTCGGATGGCAAAACCAATAGATTACAACTATTTTAGCCCCACAGGGATAAGGTCTAAAGGTATGGAAGTAACATTAAGGGCAACAGACGGAGCATACATTTCAAAAAAGAGAGAGTTGATAGAATATGCAAACAATTGGGAATATCTAAAGAAGAAATTCCTGTTCAACTCAATGATAAAAAATCCATCTAAATCAATGTATGAAGAGAAACAAAGCAAGAAAGCAAATCCTTGGATGGAAGAAGAAGATAGAATCCCAATACCCTTGACTGAAGTCGAGATGCAGTTGATAGATTTTGTTCAAAAGAGGAGGAAGAAAGGGAAATCTTCTAAAAATGGAACACAAGAAAGACTATAGAAAGACTTTTATATATTAATAATTTATAAATATCAGTGACAAAAAAAGCCAAAGACATTCTAGAACTTGGTAATGAAGTCTTAAAAGTGGGAAAGAAAGCCAAGAAACTAAAGAAAAAGACTCTTTTAGCCATTCTAGTAATCTTGGCGATAATAACAATAGGGGTATTTTTATATATACATTTTTATGGTATGCCCTTCCAGGAACAAGAACCACAAGAAGACCCATCGGATGATGGTAGTAAGTATGGGTGGGAAGGATACTCAATCGGTAGCTTTAATTGCCAAAAATTCGGCCTTGCAAAATTAGAGGACAAAAAAGCAATGGACACAATAGAGAAGATCATTGTAAAATATGATATTCTAGCATTCCAAGAGACACAGGATGCTTCAGGAGAGGCATTAGAGTATCTTGATTCTCAAGTTCCGAGTAATTATGTATTTGTGGTGTCAGAACGGCTTGGAAGATCCACCAACAAGGAACAG
>LNGD01000253.1 GCA_001587675.1 Candidatus Methanofastidiosum methylothiophilum | reverse complement strand
CAAAGAAAAAAGAGGACCAAGCAAAAGCCGAGGAAATCAAGAAATTAATGAGAAAAATTCCAACTGCGTGAAGTATATGAGAGATAGCTACAGAACAAAAATGATAATGGTATGGTTATTGACAGCAGTAGCTATCTTCTCTATTTTTATGGTGTACGGAGTTGGCTATTCAGTTTATTACACCCCAACAGAAATTAGAAATGAGGGTTATGTTCTAGTATTAAAAGATACATTAATAGGAAAGATGTATAATTACAATGCCCCAATTGACACTTCTAGTGTTATGGGCAATATATATGATTACTCCGAAGATATGTTTAATTCATTGCCAGGGGTAGATGATGTCCAAGCAAAAATATTTGCAAGGCTTGTATCAATATTTGGGATACCCGTAGATGCAACTATATGGCTTACAAGATGGTTTGGAGACAAATACAATGGATTAAATTACTATATGGACAATGAAGTGTTCGGTGCAATAATAAAGGATTTCAATGATTTTATAATGCCAGTTCCATATCATAAATTTTTTGTTCAATTGGCATTACTTGGAGGGGTCTTTGGACTAATCGGAGGGTACATAGTAACGAATATGGCACAAGATAAAAAGAAATTATTAGAAGATATCCACGATAAAAGATTGGCGTATAAACCAAGATTAGGGGAATATGTAAGAGTAACAGATTATGTAAGTGTATTTTTAAGTGGGATAATATCTATAGCGTCAACAATAGCTATGATAAATCATTTTACAAGGTGGACATTGATGGCAACAACAGTAATTCACATAATCCTACTAGCAAATCTGAAAATAAATAGTCCATTTAAAATAGTAGATGTGAGACAGAAAGGAAAGAAGCCTGTTATCCAGACTTTTGAATGGAGAGATGGATTTGCGAGATGGAGGCATATAGGTCTAGCTATAGGAGGAATATCGTTCTTATACTGGGTACTGTACTACGAGGAAGCAATAACAAATGAGTTGTTGTTCTCTTGGATGGGTGCATTGATGTATATAATGGGGGCATACTTAGTATTTGCATTAGCAATTAGGTATGTTGAAAGACTAAAAGTGCCAGGTGGAAGAAAACACTTCAGTCTGAAAGACTATATCCCAAGGCCCAAGATATTCAGAACACTAGATGATGTGGCGGCTAAGAATATCCAAAGGGAAAGCAAATACGCCTACGATGAAAGAACCTTAAAGAATCTAAAAAAGATAAAAGCCAAAGAGGAGAAAACATTAGAAATAAAATCAAAACTGGCAGGGAGTTCCATTAAGAAGGAGAGGAATGTTATATCGAATTCCACTAGAGGAAGAAGCATTCCCAAAGCACCAGACAATATAAGATATGTGCCACCAAGCGAAGAGAGCTATGAAAAGCCGACTACAAAAGAGGACACAATGTACATAATTAATCAAGGAAAAGCTATGGTGATGAACTGGAGAAAGAAAGGCAAGAGAGGTAGAAAATGAAAAAGATGAACAAGATTCAAAAGTTTGATTTGTGGCTTAAAGGAAGGAAGACACCACCAAAGAAAGAAGGTAGGACCTACAAATCAATGAAATTATTAAGGGAGAGATTATTCTACAAAGGGGTGGCAGTGTTCTTAATATCATTGTT
>LNGD01000252.1 GCA_001587675.1 Candidatus Methanofastidiosum methylothiophilum | reverse complement strand
TGAGAAATATAATTGGAAAAAGATTTTTGGATTTCTATTACTTTTAGGGTTATTAGTTATACCACAGTTCTATTTTTATTCACGACACGCTGATGTATCTTTCCCAGTTATTCCCATAGCTGGTTTTGAGAATTGGTACATGTTCATTTTAACTGAACTTTCCCCTTTGCTATTTATATATATATTGCTTTTCAAATTTCTAAAAAAATCAGAAAGAATATCCGCGCTTTTTCTACTTGCAGTATTATTCTTCCTGCCCATGTTCAGATTCGGTTGGCAGGCTGTAAGTGATTTAATATTAAGGACTTCTACACCTTTGATTTTTTCACTATTATTAATTTATATAACAGCTTTATTAAGAGTTGAAGATAAATTAAGAATATTTGTCGTGGGTTTGTTATTTTTTATAGGTGTAATTACGCCTTTCAATGAAGTTTATAGAATTGGACAAGGGACACTTATGGTCCCTTATTCAGATAATATAGCCTCACCAGATGATATTAATTTGAGGCAACAATATTATTTACAATATCTAGGTAAATAATTTTATATTTTATTTAATTCCTATGAACGAAAAACTCAAAGGACTTAGATCATTCAACCTGATCATGTCCCTCCTGCATTTCCTACAGGCTTTAGCAGTATACTTTATCAGCGACCCTGAGAAGGGAGTTGTTCCTATTACTGTTAACTATCTTAAATTTGATCCTGCTTTGCAGAAATTACTTCCTGCTACAGAGCAGATTGCTGAAGTTAATCTAGCCTGGTTCGTGATCATTTTCTTCTTAATGAGCTCACTTGCGCATCTATTTATCGCAACTATCTATAGAGCTAAATATGAAAGTGATCTTGCGAAGGGAATAAATAAAGCTAGATGGTTCGAATATGCCTTAAGTGCTAGTGTTATGATGCTTGCCATTAGTTTCCTTTCCGGTATTTATGATCTCTCAAGTTTGGTCATGATATTTACCTTGGATGCTTTAATGAATCTTCTGGGACTTGCCATGGAAGTACATAATAGTGGGAAGGCTAAACCAAATTGGCTAACATATATATTAGGTTGTGTGGCCGGTATTGTACCCTGGATCGTATTTGGGATCTATGTTTATGCAGCTAGTGTTTATGGTGGAGGCAATATTCCTGATTTTGTTTATTGGATCTATGTCAGTATCTTCATGTTCTTTAATAGTTTTGCTGTCAATATGGTCTTACAATACAAGAAGATAGGTAAATGGTCCGATTATCTTTATGGTGAGAGGGTGTACATTATTCTAAGTCTTGTAGCTAAATCATTATTAGCCTGGCAGGTATTTGGGGGTACATTAAGACCATAAAACTGTTTAGGGGTGGTATAATCAGGGCAGATAAGGCTAATTCATGAAGCAAACAAATATCCGTAATAATCAATTAACCGGACTTGTTATCGGGATAATATTAATTCTACTATCCTGCTGTGGCTCGATCTTCCCTTTGCTATTCTCCCTAGACATGATGAGTATTGGATTCGCACTTCAATGCTTTTCCTTGTTCTTCTTTTTAATGGGATTGATCACATTCCTGATCTATTTACAAAGATATTTCAGATTAAGAAGTATCTTAAAAGGTAAAGGTCTATTAGTTCATTGGCAA
>LNGD01000251.1 GCA_001587675.1 Candidatus Methanofastidiosum methylothiophilum | reverse complement strand
AAAGCTCATAGATTACAGAAAGAAAATCCCCAAAATATATAATTCACATAAAGTACCCGGAAATGTCTGGTGTTTCCCGCGGGTTCGATTCAGGATGGATGAGTACGAAGAGCATCCGACGCAAAAGCCAGAATCCCTACTTTCCAGAATTATCCTGGCTAGCAGCAATCCTGGAGATATTGTGCTTGATCCATTTGCCGGAACATTTACAACATCTGTCGTAGCCAAAAAAACTAGTCGCAGGAGCATTGGAATAGAGTTGCAGGAGAAATATGTTCAGATTGGTTTGCGCCGCCTAGAACTGGAATCCACTCTAAATGACCAATCTCCTGCCCGTCATTTTTTGAATCGACGAACGAGGCAACAAGGGATTACATTATTTGAACTTAAATGATTGAACATACTTTTACCCCGGTGATAAGAAGAATCCTGCAAAAAGCGTTTGGCAAAAGCGCCAAGACGATCTTTGATCGCAGCTTTTTATTGCAGTATCTAAACATAAAAACCAAAGCAGCTGAAAGAGGAGCAAAATCACGTGCTTCATATGCGAATCTTTATGCGCTATATGTAGTCATAGAAGACTATGTAAATAATAAGTATCATCAAAGAAATGATTATAAAGACTACGAAGGGGCTAGATTTATACAATTGTTCCGACGGCAAAGGCAGTTACCGTTTGGAAGTAAACTACAAAATCATGCTCTCAATCATAGATTAAATGAAGAATTTAAGAAATTTTTTCCCAACTGTGAATTTATACCAATCCTACGCAACGTTAAGACGAGTAGATACTGGATCAATGAGAACTTGCTCATTCTTGAAATTTCTGGTCGAAAATTAAATATTGCGCAAGCTATTCTTCTAATAATAGATTCTTATATCGAAGTAAGAAGAGATATTTTTAAGCACTTCATTAGAGACTGCCAACAGCTTCGAATGATTCAAAGGGAAGACTCTAAGGCGGTTGATATTTTCATACGGAATTTATTGCGGCCAAATGTGGATGCGAGAATATTCGAAATCGTAAGTTATGCAATATTAAAAGAGTTTTATGGAGGTCAATCCATTTTTTGGGGATGGACATTAGATGACGTTAAAGCTGATTGTCTCGTTTTATATAAAACAGGCAGAACAAACGCTAATGATGGCGGAATAGATTTTGTAATGCGCCCACTAGGGCGGTTTTTCCAGGTTACAGAGACAGTTGATGCTGGCAAATATTTCCTTGATATAGATAAAATACAGAAATTCCCCCTCACATTTGTCGTAAAATCGGAAGATTCAGTCGAAGAGATTCTTAAACATATTCGCATTCAAGCGGAACGCTCATATAAGATTTCTCGAATTATTGAAACTTATATGAATTGTATAGAAGAGGTTATTAATATACCTCTATTATTAGAACGCTTCGCCGAAGTTAAAACTAAAAATAAATTACAGAATGTTATTGATAATATTGTAGTTCAAAGCAAAGTTGAATTTAACTACGAAGATACTGAAGAATAAAGAAAAGGGCGGCTCGAAGAGCCGCCCCTACTGTTTCTATAGGTTAGCTAAACTTATTTGCACTAGCTAGGATTTAATCTGACACTCAGCGAATACAATACCAGAACGCAAAGGAGTGTCAGATGACAACCGA
>LNGD01000250.1 GCA_001587675.1 Candidatus Methanofastidiosum methylothiophilum | reverse complement strand
TTTAGATTTCTTTTTTCAATAGTACTGATATTTTCTTCAACATAGTTCTTTGGTATTTGGGAAAGATTAAGGTAATAACTTTCAAATATCTGATTTTCTTCTGATGACAATTTGTTTTCTTGTATCTTTAGTTCTGAAATTTCTTTGTATAACAAAATTAACTTTAGAGTTTTTTGCATACTCAAACGGTTAAATTCAGTTATACTTTCTAGATAATTCCTTATTTCCTTTGATAGTTTATCCAAATGGGCTTTGAAAACTGCATAGTCCTTCTTAAGATATTTCTCTCTAAAGAGAAACCTAAGTATCTTTAGAAACAATCCAACATTATTTGACAAGAGCTCTATATCTCTTTGAATTTCCATCTTATTAGCAGATGAAAAGTCACTCCTCTCGATTAAAAATAAAGTTTCATCCTTTATTTCATTACTTTGAATTATCTTTTCTAGTTTAATTTCCACTGCTTCGTATTTAGGGTATATTTCTTCGGATCTTTCTAAGTCATTTTTGATATCCCTCTTCTTTAGGAAAGAGTAGTTATCCTCTTGGAAAGCTCTATTCAATGGATCAGGTATTAACTTGGTATATGTATCAATGTTCTTGTAGGTATCCTCAATCTCCCTGTTTAATTTAGATATACGCTCAATTATGTTTCTTTTTTCCTCTATCTCCTTTTTAATCTGGATTATCCTAGCTGGATACTTTGTATAATTTGGGTCTAGATGGTATGATTTCCGTTTCTCAAATAGATTTTCCATCTGCTGGGCAGCTTCTTTCCTATATATGTCATTTCCCATCCTTATTATGAAATTTTCTTCTAGACTTGATTTCATCTTATCGACTACGACATTCACGGCCTTATTGTTCTTACTTGCAAAAAGAACAGTCTGTCCATTCCACATTGCATTTGCAATTATGTTAAGAACTACCTGGGATTTACCTGTCCCAGGAGGGCCTGTAATAACAGTAAGGTCATTCATAAGTGCACTTTTCACTGCCTTTTCTTGAGATTCATTTAATTTAAAAACTTCCAAAAGAGGCTCTTTGTAGGAATGTTTAATCTCTTGCCTAGATTTACCATTTATAATTATAGAAAGAGATGTATTCAATAGATTTTTAGAATGATAGTTCTTTAGTTTTTCTAATTCTGATAAAAGACCTTGTGTGTATCCAGATCTTTTTCCGAAATATATAATGGATTTATTTATTATTTGAGGTTCCCATTTCATTACAAGGACAGAATTGTCTAGTTTGGAGGATAAAGTTAAATCTGGCATTTCAAGTAGAGTCTTCAAAAGATTTATTTTTTCATTAAAACTCCTTTCATAATCAATCTCTGCCCTAACTTTATCAATCTCTTCAATTTCTAATCCTCTGTTTGTTAGAATATAATGATTAAATTCTGGGGTGACCGATTCTTTTGTAAGAACTATTACGGGCTTCTTTCCATTATCTTCTATTTCTTTTTCTTCATAAAATAGTTGAACATAGAATATTGGGGAGAGATTCCCATTTCTATCTAAAAAAATAGGATAACCATAAAACAAAGGTAAGTTCTTATTAGATTTTAAATTCTCCTCAAATATTTCTTTCTCCCTCTTTGTTTTTTCGATTTCAATTTGATTCTTATTTAGGGTGAAGAAGAGATC
>LNGD01000249.1 GCA_001587675.1 Candidatus Methanofastidiosum methylothiophilum | reverse complement strand
ATGTCTTCAAAACTGTTTGGATAACTATAGGTTAAAATTAAGAGATAGTTTTTACAAATTCAAGTTTGTTATTTGATTGTAAATTGCTTCCTTTGCACACGACAGTAAATTAACAAGGTTATAGAATTTGTTAAGTCTTTCAGAAATATTACAAATTGCTTGTCTTAAGTATTTAAAACCTTGGTAAAAAATACTTTTTACTCTTTTTTTTATAAAAATTCAACTAACATTAAATAAATAACAACAATATATCCTTTTATTTTCTGGTATAATATTTTTAAGAAAAGACTTTCTGTCTTTTCCACTTAAAAAAAGAAAGGAGCGCCATAAAATATGTATTCACCCAAAGTATCAGAGGACTTAGTGCCTCGATTATATAAATTAGCAAAAGAGCAAAAGCGCCCGATGACAAAGGTTTTGGATAATTTAATTCGAGATAAACTTGTCGAGAAAGTAAAAGATAAACTTGCAACAACTGAATCCACCACCCTTCCAAAAATTAAATCCAAAAAAGCAGTATGAATAAGTATTATATAAAAATTCCTTACAACTATGTGAGGTATGGGACTCTCTCGTGTTATGTATATGCAGAAGATGAAGAAGAGGCAATGGATTTAGCATACGAATGCGAGAACAGATATAGCGAAGATTACGATGATTCGGACGATTCCGGTGACACAGAATATCAATACAGCGATATGGAAGTAGAACTCGAAGAAGAAGATGTAGCACCACCTCACGGAAATAACAACTCAAACAACACACCATTTAGCAACGTGCCAGACTACTTCTTAGCAGAGCTTGCACAACTGTAAGTAACAAAAACAGATTTTCAAAAACCATTTATTAACCTAAAAACAAAAAAGAAAGGAAACCAGTCATGACCTGGGACACTCAAGGCTCGTCCGCTCCTGAGGAGCAAAAGACATTTGTAAAATGCAATGGTAACAATTATGATGTGACAAACATCACCGGACTTGGATTAGTAGAAAAACTAAAGTCAATCGCCCGTGAAAATGGTATCAGCAAGTTTGATATCTATGATGGTGATAATACAAATCTCAGTCCGAGCGATATAGAATCAGGAAATTTCAGAGGTGATTTATCTTTGATACGTTTTAATGTGGCAGCGTAAAAGATACGAAGAGTATAATTTAATTAAAAAAGGGGGAACTTGAGAATTATTGTGGGTTCTCCCTTATTTGTTTAAAATAAAGAATTAAATATGGAACAACAAAATCCACCTGGAATTAATGAAGATTTTTTCAGGAGAGTAAATGCAAACAAATCAAAAGATGAACAGTTCAAACTTTCTTTAGCATCTGACTCATTGAAAAACATATTAGCAAAAGAAATGAAGTTCAAAGACTTGAACGACAGGTTGCTAAAATCACGTCAAGAGAAGGTGCTTGTGAAAGAGGTTGTTTTGGAATCTGAGATTGAGTTTGTAAATAGTTTGAAGCAGTTGAAGTCGATATTCAAAGAAGAGTTAAAAACTGCGATAGATAAAGTTAATACCCTCTATCAATCTGAAGTTCTTAAACTTGAGAAGATATATAAGTCAGAGGTAATAGGAAATGCTTTACTGGATATCGTTAAGACTATTAATAAATCGGGTTGGATATTACTGATGAAAGACACTGGAGTTTACT
>LNGD01000248.1 GCA_001587675.1 Candidatus Methanofastidiosum methylothiophilum | reverse complement strand
TTGTTGTCTGAATTCATTTAAGTGGTACCTCCTGTTTATCCTTAGATTTCCCTTTGGCTATGCCACAGGGTCTTCAAAAATATACTCCAATTTTATGTCAAAGTCAAATTTGATTAGAATCACCTTCTTTAACGGCTTTAAAAAATAGAGGTTTTGAGTTAGCAAAATTATGAAAATATATGTTGAGAAAGCATAAAAAATTAGCGGTTTTATATGAAATAAATTGAAAATTAACAGAGAACATTTCTGTTTTTGGCAAAGGGGACATTATCATATTGGCAAGACAAAAGGGGCAAAAGGCACTTGGTATAGACATATTGACCACCTGATTTTAGCATGATTGATTGTAGGATGAAATAGGCGTATTTAAAAAGGTTTTCCATAAGGATGGTTGGGAATAGGAGGACATACTCGTTGATTAGAGAATGAAATTTTTTTAGTTTTTGTGTGGGAGTTAAGCCATCCATACCTTTACCGAAGTTAGGTTTAGCGAAGTTCCAGGTATCCTGCCATTTCTGGGCTTTGTAGAGGAAGGATTTGGTATTGAAGCACCTTTCAGTATGAATAATAAAGAAGTATTCGTCATCAAATCTGTGAGAGTTTTCAATTACACCCATAAGATGTTTTGCTCCTGGCGGGATGGTATAAAGTTCAACATTGAGGCGAGATAAGTCATCATTCCATTGGGATAGCTTTTTTGCGCTGCCACCACAGAATTCCATACCGTTATCCATTCTTATCCTTATTTTGTTTCTTACATTATGAGCTCTAAGCCATAGCATGCAAAAAACTATAAACGCATACCCATAAGTAGCATTCAATTCATAGGAATATGCCGTAAACCTTGCTCTTGTAGCTATATCAATCATATTCCATTCATATAATGGCAATCCATACTTCGATATGTGTTTATAAACGCTTTCTGGTAAAGCATTTTTATCCAGTATGTGTTTTGTATCTAATTGAAATTCATAAAAGGGTAAAAGATTTTCATAATCATATAAAGACCTGTTTTTACCATTATAAGCCCTCTTTTTTTTCTTCTCCACACTATTTCTTTTCAAGATTGCCTTGATCGTATCTTCTGAGATGTTGAGGCTATATTTTCTATTTAAATAACCACTCAATCGCCTGTACCGAAAACCTGTATTAGAGGCTTCTTTTACTATGAGATTCTCTAAAAAAGTATAGGTTTTATTTGGAGACTTTTTAGGTCTCCTACTTTCATCTTCTAAACTACCATCCCTTGCCCTCCTCACTGTATTTCTTGTTATACCCATGATACTTGCAGTTTTAGAAACATTGCCATTGTTCCTATTAAGAACTTTTCTTATTACCTCTCTGGCAAAAACTTTGGATTGTTTTCTTAACTCACTGTAAGATATAATATCCATCGCTATGTCCTCCATCCGGGTAAAATTTCTGGGCATCTTGCCCAGATTAGGTTTAGTGACTTAATTATACCCAAAATGCTCGACATAGCCTCTACTCTTTTTATTTCCACTCTTTCTCTTGCCTCCCTGTCTCTTTGAAAGCCTTTATCCTTTCCTAACTGGTTAATATGTCCATACCTATATGGGAAAAATCTTTTTGGCAGTATTGAAAAATTTCAATTTTATGTTATAAAATTAACCTGTTAAAGTTTAGCAAGGAGG
>LNGD01000247.1 GCA_001587675.1 Candidatus Methanofastidiosum methylothiophilum | reverse complement strand
CTGAAAACAAAAACTGCTATTAAATCACCAATAATATTGGCCGATACCATTGCAATTATTTTATAAAAATTCTTTTCGGGTTTGTTTATGGCATCTAATCCCACGCCCGTCATACGATCTAACGGGAGCAAAAAGCCATACAAAACAAATATCTGAAAAAGGAAAATCGTACTTTCCCCCGTAAGTGGGAATGGTTTAATGTATTCTGGTCCTGCCAGAATTAATATAAAATACTTTGCAAAAAAGAAGCAGATAACGATGATGGGCAAAAACATTATGGTTACTATGCCCGTGTAATGATAAAAGTAAAATTTGAACTTTCCCATCTCATTATTAATACTTGCGCGAGATAATTTTGGAAATGCCGTTGAGGCAAAACTCCTAAGCGGGATTTGCAACATTTCCATCAACTTTAAAGGAATTGAGTATGTGGCTACTGCTGCACTTCCCAAAGGACTGATACTCAATATAAAAGTATCGGCACTGCGTAAAAGATTGCTCCCAATAAGAGTCACGGTAGTATATTTTCCAAAATTAAGCAGGGTTTGGAGCGTTTTTTTGTCATAAAATTTTACATAGAATATGCCATCCCATCCCAGAATAATTACAAAAACACTGGTAGCCAGATTAATAGCAAGATGCCATAAAATTAGATGTTGCAGACTAAGTCCCCAATCTAAAAAATAATTAAGCGAAAGCAAAAGGGTAAAGGAAACCAGGTTAACAACTTTAATCAACATTATCTCTAAAAACCTTTCTTCTGCTTGCAAAATAGTCAGGGCATTGTTGAAGGGAAGATTAAATATAGCTAACAAAGGATACCAGATGAAAAAAAGTTTGTAGGGGGAAGCCATAATCGGCTTCTGAAATAGGATTAAGGTAAGGTACAACAAAATAAATATGAAGCCCGTAATGACTATGCCAATTATATAGTTGGTGCCCATGAGTTTGACTCTTTCTTCGCCTTCGGCTCCGGATAAAAATCTGACGAGTCCTGTACGCGTGAGGCCAAACCTGAACATTTCAATAAAGGTTGCTGTGGATAGGTAGATTACCCACTCACCAAATACATCAGCTGAAAATGTTCGAGCTAAAAGAGCAAATACAATAACACCGAATATGGCTGAAATACCATTACCTGCAAAGGAAAGGAAGTTTTTATTGTTTATAGTCTTACTTAAGATGGTATTCAACATATGAAGAAAAACTTTTTAGCTTATCGAAGCCCTGTCTCTGACTTGTAGGGTAAATATTTTCCTTATTACTCTTCTAAGACGGCTACGACGCCTGGGCAGCTCGCCAAGAATATTCTCTAGCTCCTCAATTTCAACCCCGTTAAGAAAGGCTATAGGTTTTTCTTTTAAGATCTTGACAATGGTAAACAGTGCAATGGTATCAGCTTTTTTCCATGTACGATTACTCCGCGTTATCATGAGGGCTGAATCTGCTTGCGAGACAAGTTCAATAGGATAGGGGTAATAGATAGTTCCCGGCAGCTCTAAAAGAATAAACTTATAATCACTAAAAACAGGTCTTCTTTCCAGATAATTAAGATCATTCAGGGTGGTTACTTCTGGAAAGGCATTATCGGTCATATACCTGAAATTGTCCTCGTGAGCAGCAGGCATGGGTATAATTTTTTCCGCTGAGGTCTTTCTTG
>LNGD01000246.1 GCA_001587675.1 Candidatus Methanofastidiosum methylothiophilum | reverse complement strand
TACAAAAGATTCAATTTATATTTTAGATTTGAAAGGTAATTTTCTTGAAGTAAATGAAACTACATGTAAAACCTTAGGATATTCTAAAGAAGAATTATTAAAAATGAACGCTAAACAAATCAATTCTCCTAAATTTGTAAATCAAATTGAAGAAAGAATATCAAAACTTATTGATACAGAGGAAGAATTTTATGAAACTGAGCATATAACAAAAAATGGTGAAATATTAGCTGTTGAATTGAGTAGCAAAATAATTCAATTTCAAGGTCAAAAAGCCATTATAGTTATATCAAGAGATATTTCTATTAGAAAAAAACTTGAAAACGATCTAAAAAGAACTAAGGATTTATTAATAGAAACAGGGTCTATTGCAAAAGTTGGTGGTTGGGAATTTGATGTCACAACAATGAAACAAATTTGGACTGAAGAAGTATACCATATCCACGAAGTTGACTTTGACTTTGAGCCAGATGTTCAAAAGGGAATTAATTTCTATGCACCAAAACATAGACCAATAATCGAAAAGGCAGTAAAAGATGCAATAGAGAAGGGAATGCCATTTGATTTAAAATTAGAATTTATAAGTGCAAAAGGACACCATAAATGGGTTCGTGCTAGAGGTAAATCTCATCAGATTAATGGAAAAACTGTTAAGGTATCTGGGACTTTCCAAGATATAACAGAAGAGATGAATGCTGAAATTCAGGCAAGGAATCTAAACGAAACCCTTAGTGTCCTTAATAAAATATTGAGGCATGATATCCTTAACGATTTAACAATTGTTTTGACTGTATGTGACCTTATGAAAGATGCTGATCCAAAATTAAAGCAGAAAGCTGAGAGGGCACTAGATAAAAGTGTAAATTTGATAAACAGAATGAGGGAGTTGGAGTACGCTCTTATGTCTGGAGGAGATATCAAGCCATATGAAATTGATAAAGTTATTAAAGATGTCACGAAAAATTATCCTGAAATTCAATTTAGTATAAAGGGAAATTGCAATGTTTTAGCAGACGAAGCTATAAACTCTGTTTTTGATAACCTTGTAAGAAATGCAATAGTCCATGGTAAAACAGATAGGATTGATATAAAAATTACACCCGAAGAAAAAACTTGCTTGATTGAGGTAGCTGACTATGGAAAAGGAATATCTGAAAATATAAAATCAAAAGTATTTGAAGAAGGCGAAAGCTTTGGAGAAACAAGGGGAAGTGGTCTGGGTCTTTATATAGTTAAGAAAGTAATAGAAAGATATCATGGGGATATAGAAATTGGTAACAATAAGCCTCATGGGGCTATATTCAAAATTAAACTATTAAGAGAAGATTAAATTAACCCCAATCTTCACCATCTATATATATCCAAAGATCTCCTGTAAGGGATGACCTTTCATCGCATTTTTGGTCATATTTCTTAAACATTGTTTTTGTTGAAGCCGCAATTGAGCATATACCTATCTGTTTGTCATCCATTTTTTGTATAAGATTATCACAGTTGATACAGGTATGTGGCCCATTTCTATCTATAAGACTCATATTATCCTGAAAGATATTAGCCAACTGTTATTTAAATATTTTGCTACTAGGTGCTTTGTTGCATAATTCTACTCGAAACGACACTCATCTCTAACTTGTTTCTCCTTTATCTTTAGTTTTACACTA
>LNGD01000245.1 GCA_001587675.1 Candidatus Methanofastidiosum methylothiophilum | reverse complement strand
ATCTCTACGAAGACCCAAGAGTAACAGAGTTTGAACGGAAGTTAAGAGAAGTTACAAGAATTACAAACGCAGTCGGGGGAATGCTATGCATATTCCCATTGTACTTATTATATAAACAAGGCAAAATCAAGGAGGATTCAACATAGAGTACTTGGAAAGCGTATTAATATGTTTAGGAACAACTTTCATAGGGTATGTATTAGGGACAGTATGGCACGAACTAGCCCACATCTTTATAGCATATTTAGTAAGATTAGAGCTAACTGATGTGTCAATACATTTTACAAAAGGGTATACAGAAGAGATAAGATTAGACTGGGACACAAAAAAATATGATAAGAACGTGGCAAAGAAATTAATAATAACAGGTGTTGCACCGTGGTCAATATTAATATTGATTCCAATAGGGGCATATTGCCTATACCACGGGATTCTGAATTTAAATTTTTCAATGATGACCGATGGGGTATTATTGTCAATAATGGTGTTATCTGCATTAATCCCGACAGAAGTAGACCGAAAAATAGTGCTAGAAGTTTATAGATGGTATAGAAAAAATGGTAAACCGAAAGAGCTAAAAATAATGTTAAACGAGGAAGATAAATGAGTAACCCATTTGAAGAGATGACTTATTTAGATGCATTTGGGGGAATAGGGGGCTTTAGGGAAGGGATTGAAAGGGCCACTAATGGAAAATGGAAATGTGTCGGGTACATAGATTGTGACCCGATGTGTTTAACAAAATACGGAGAGGTCGATGAGAATGGAAAGAAGCACAAAAGGAAATGCGATGGAAAATCAAACATATATATCGGAAATGGAAGGACAAAATGCACAAAATGTGGAAAGACAAAATCACAAGACCAGACCAAGATCTACAACTACAGATACAACGAAGACCACATCCCAACTGACATTACTACCATCGACCCAAGAGACTTACCAGACTTTGATATCTTCTGTGGAGGATTCCCTTGTTTTGTTGGAGGAACAATTATATTATCAAAGAGGGGCTTTATTCCAATTGAAGAGATCAGAATTGGAGACAGAGTACTTACACACAGAGGAAGGTGGAGAGAAGTTACAAGAGTATACAAAAGAGAGGCCCAAACTAGAATTATCAAAGCACAAGGATTCCCAGAAATCAGAACAACAGATGAACATCCCTTCTTTGCAAAAAAACGAGATAAGAAATGGAACAATTATCTTAGAAAATATGAAAGAAGATTCAGCGAAGCAAGATGGACAAAAGCAAAAGAACTCAAAGAAGATAATTTTATTTGTGGAGTATTGCCCCCAGAAAGAGACTTATTCGGTGACGAAGATTTTTGGTGGGTCGTTGGGGCATTTATTGCAAATGGATGGCTTGTTAATCGGAAAGACAGAGGAGACAAAGGAGTATCAAGAGTCGTCATTTGTGATGGAAAAGATTCAGCAGAAGAACTCGGCAATAGGATCCGAAAAGTGTTCAATTGCACAAGAGTTGAAGAAAGAACAGTCGTTAAATTCCACATTACAAATAAGAAATTTGCAAGATTTTTGGAAGTATGTGGAAGAGGGGCACATAATAAACGAATTCCTCCAGAATGGATATGTTTGCCTAAACAAAAGGCAAGAGCTCTCCTTGAAGGATATCTTTATTGTGATGGACACAATGCTAAAGAAG
>LNGD01000244.1 GCA_001587675.1 Candidatus Methanofastidiosum methylothiophilum | reverse complement strand
AACTGACGAATAAATACCTCTAGAATGGAAAATGTATTTATTGATACAGATGTCATTGTTGACTTTCTTACTGATAGAAAACCCTTTTCACTTGAATCGGCCAAAATACTTTCGTTGATTGATCAAAAGAAAATCAAGGGTTGTGTCTCGTCCCTTTCATTCAGTAACCTATATTACGTTCTCAGGAAGTTCGGAACCCACAAAAAAGTAATCAATAGTCTCCAGGAATTATCTGAATTGGTAGATATTCTGAAAGTTGATAGTGAAATAATAAAGTCTGCACTCACCTCAGATTTTAAAGACTTTGAAGATTCCATTCAATATTTTGCAGCACAAGAACAAAAAAAGGTAGACTGTATAATCACAAGAAATATCAAAGACTACAAGGATAGTTCTCTACCCGTCATGACACCGGAAACGTTTCTTGTCACATTTGAAAACACCGCCGGCAGCTAACCTAGGCGGTTTATGCAATTGCCACTCCATACCGCGAGAACTTTCTGGCTAAAGAATAACGCTAAGTGGTCGGCGGTACGGCCCGCCCCGGCTCCCGCCGGGGACCCCCGCTGGTGTCACGGTTTTTGCCAACGCGAGAATAAAGTAATAACCGCATAACCCTGCATCGCACCACGAGTGCAAAAACACGCGCCACCGCGACTCTGCGCCAACTGCACATACCGCCGAACGTTAGCTGCAATAAACTGACTCACATAAGTTAGAACGTATGGATAAATCCAAACCGATACAAGACATAGAGGATTTAAAATTGGAGATGCAACTGATCGATAAGAAATTTGACTCCTTTTATTATAACATGCTAGCCGTTGCAATGGACTATAAATCATATATAGATCCAAGAATTAAAAATGATTCCATTTACAAAATCCGGAACAATATTATTTTTCGCTTAAATGGCGCAAAATATCACTTTGAAATATTGAATAATATAGTTGCAAACCTGGACTCGGAATTAACAACGGCACATAGAAAGGTACAGCAGAAAGGCAATTTGTTTGGAGCAGATATAATCTTGGATCAGAGAATATTGCAGGTATCTTACTTATCAGACAGTTTTTTCTTTCATCTCGGATCTGGTTTTGATTACATAAGCAAACTCGTCGAATTTGTTTACAGCCATAATAAAGATGCTGAGTGGAAATGGACTCAATTAGCAAGAGCTTCTAGAGATGAAAAAAACCAATTCAATAAGACTTCTATAGCGTCTACTATTGACCTGCTTGATAGAGAATTTATTGGCAAATTATATGATCACAGATCTCACTTGATCCATTCTAAGATCGACACAAGTCCTAGCAGTTTTACAATCAATATATTAGAAGCTAATTGCAAAGCGCAAATATTCTCGTCACAAGACTTCAATAGGAATTTCAAGGAATTAAAAACAATAGCAAAAGAAAGAAATCTAACAATCAGATATTCTTTACTTTGGGTCTTTAATAAATCACTAACATCACTTAATACTATTCTATTCTCATTGAAAGAATATATGGAGAATAATAAAAAGACTGATAAGCTACCTATGTTCATTGAGGGTCCTAATAAAGAAATTCTTCCAGTATCAATAAAATATTGGAACAAACCAAATGAGTAACAAAATGTTACTGCAGCTAACAGGTCGGTATATGTCATTGGCGCTCCGCACCGCGAGAACTTTCTG
>LNGD01000243.1 GCA_001587675.1 Candidatus Methanofastidiosum methylothiophilum | reverse complement strand
ACTTTCTTCTCTAGGTCTATATATCGGAGCCATGCATGAAGAAGCCGACCCTTCGATCATACAAGCTAAAAACCGGGATAAATTTGAATTGCTACTTAATAATCTCTGGTATACCTGGAACCCTCATTATCTATTACCTATCATTGATCTTTATGGTGATGGCTGGAGAAAGAATATGCCGCCGGAGGCAGTTATTGCTAATTATGGCAAATCGAGGCTAAATGACATTTTACAGGAAAGACAATGGGAATTAGACCAAAACGTCAGATTATTCAATGACTATTTTAAAAGGCAATGCTTTTTTGAAAGCTTTGCTCTCAAAAATCCTAAATACGAAATTCTACTTAAAAAACCAATTGCTTATTTCTGTTTAGAGTTCGGATTAGCTGACTGGCTGCAAATATATTCTGGAGGTCTTGGTATTCTAGCTGCTGATTTTATTAAGCAGACCTCAGATATGGGCATCCCTACAGTTGCCATTGGCCTATTCTATCATCAAGGCTATTTACATCAGGACTTTGGTCCAGATGGACGGCAAATTGAAAATTACATTCACCAGGATCCCATGGATTTCAACATGGAATTGATCAAAAATCCTGATGGCTCTCAAATGACCATTGATCTTATGCTTGAAGATCATATTGTTAAGGTTAGAGCTTGGAGACAAAAAGTAGGTGTTAGTGATCTCTATTTATTAGATACCAACTTTGAAGAAAATGAAGAGTGGGAAGATAGATTGATTACAGGATACCTTTATGGTGGAGACCTTGAAAATAGGATACGTCAGGAATTAGTTTTGGCAGTTGGAGGAATGCGTCTTTTAGAAAAACTAGGAGTAGAGCCTTCTATTTGTCATATGAATGAAGGTCATTCCGGTTTTTTGATCTTCGAGCAAACCTATCAGATCATGAAGCGCACTAATCTGGAATTTGATACTGCTTTAAATGAAGCTAAATCCAAGCTTGTTTTTACTAACCATACTCTCAAACAAGCTGGCAATGATATTTTTGATTTTCTACTATTTGAAAGATATTTAACTCCTTTAGCTAATGAATTAAAGATTGATGTAGCCCGTCTATTTAATATCGGTGATGATAAGACCTATTCTCAGGGAGGTTTTTCTATGACCATATTTGGGATGCGCAATGCTAAGGTATCTAACGCTGTATCTAAACTACATGCTAAAGCAGCGAAGAAGATCTGGCCTGAATATGATCTTGTACCAGTTACAAATGGAGTACATATGCCTACCTGGGTTAGTCCTGAAATACATGAATTACTTGATGAATACCTTGGTGAGAACTGGCATTTTGGATGTAATGACATCGACTATGATAGGGTCCAAAAAATCCCACAAGAGAAGTTATGGGCAGCTCATATGGTTAGAAAACAAAAACTGTTACATTCTTTGAATAATGAAATGGGATTACAGCTAAGAGATGATGTACTAACAATCGCCTGGTCAAGAAGATTAGCTGCTTACAAAAGACCAGATCTATTAATCACCGACCTAGAAAGACTTAAACGGATAATTGGTAATACTAATAGACCTGTTCAAATCCTAATTGCTGGCAAATCGCATCCTAAAGATAATATTGGTAAAGAAATATTGAAAAGAATGAATCAATGTTTCAATAATGATGAATTCCATAATAAAGTGGAAATTATTCCGGGATATAATTGGCAATTA
>LNGD01000242.1 GCA_001587675.1 Candidatus Methanofastidiosum methylothiophilum | reverse complement strand
AGAATCGCTATTGAAAATAATGTCAGCGGATATGTTAGGAACAGGGGGGAATATGTTGAGATTGTTATTGATGGAGCACCAAAGGACGTTGAACAATTCATTTTTGATCTTAATGAAAAAAAACCACCTTTATCTAAAATCGATAGGCTCGATATAACTGATAAATCATCAGATGAAAATTATAAGAAAGATATTTTTTACATCAAAGAAAGTAAAAGTGGAAATTCAAGCTCTGCATCAATTATCCCTCCTGATATTTGCGTCTGTGTAGACTGTCAAAGAGAGCTCTTTGAAAAATCTGATCGAAGGTTTTTATATCCATTTATTAACTGTACAAATTGTGGTCCAAGATTTACAATAATCAAAAAGACACCCTATGATAGGGAAATGACCACAATGGGTAAATTCAAACTTTGTCCGGAATGCCTTAAAGAATACAAGGATGTCCTTGATAGAAGATATCATGCAGAGCCAGTGGCATGCCCTACTTGTGGACCACATTATTCACTTTGTGATAGATTAGGTAAGAAGATAAGCAATCCGATAGAAACAGCCGCACGTCTTCTAGAAGATGGTAAGATTATTGCCATAAAAGGTCTTGGAGGGTATCATATCGGATGTGACGCTTTGAATGATAATTCAGTGAAAGAGCTTAGGAAGCGACTTGGGAGACCTTATCAGCCATTTGCGATATTAGGAAGGGACGTCAAAACTGCAGAAAAAGTAACATATATGAATGAAGAAGAAAGAAAGAGTCTCTCGTCGTTTGAGAGACCAATAGTAGTTTTAGAGAAAAAGGATCCCAGTATTTTTGAGAATATTGCTCCTGGACTTCATAATGTAGGCATAATGGTCCCATATTCACCACTTCATTTTCTTCTATTCAAATACACGTCTCTTGATTTTTTCGTTATGACTTCGGCTAATATGCCTGGAGACCCTATGATCATTGAAGATAAAATAGCCTTAGAATCACTTGACGTTGACTATTTTCTTAATCATAATCTAGAAATCTATAACCGTTGTGATGATTCTGTTATTCGTGACGGGAGATTCATAAGGAGGTCAAGAGGATTTGTACCTCAGGGCATTAATATTCCACATAACATAAAGGTTTTAGCTTTCGGTGCAGAGTTAAACAACACATTCACATTAACAAAAGAAAAGAAATCCTTTATTTCTCAACATATAGGGAATACTACCCATTATGATACAATCTTATTTTTTGAAGATGCCTTGAGAAAGCTTTTGACTCTTTTAAATATGAGACTTGAAGAAATTGAACTATTAATATGTGATCTCCATCCTCATTATGAAACAACAAAATTAGCAGAAAAGTATTCAATTGAAACTGGAATTCCTTTGATTAAAATACAGCACCATATTACACACGCAAAAGCTGTTCTAACAGAAAACAATTTTGAAGAAGGTATTGCTATAGTATGTGATGGAACTGGATATGGTCTTGATGGTAAATCATGGGGGGGAGAAATCTTCCATGTTACGAAGGAGGGTGAAGAAAGAATCGGTCATATTGAAGAATACCCTCTTCTTGGAGGAGACAGGGCAGCTAAAGAACCAGTAAGGATTCTTGCATCTCTACTCCCTAAAGAGAACCTTGATGAGTTCGGTAAAAAATATAAGTATGGAATTGATGGAATACATGCTTTACAAAATCTCGTATCCCAAGAGAAAATACTCTCAA
>LNGD01000241.1 GCA_001587675.1 Candidatus Methanofastidiosum methylothiophilum | reverse complement strand
TGATAGCGACGGAATAATGGGAACACTCAAAAATTACAATGTTGATTACTCCAATCTAATTCTTCAAAATATACCCTCCGGCAGGATGTTTATCATTAATAAAGGAAATGACCGAATGTTTCTTTTTTATAAAGGGGCAAATGAAAAGTTTGAAAAACAGATGATAAACTATCAGATTTTCAAAGAGTATAGATTTGTCCATATTTCACCTACAAAGCCAGAAATAGCCGAATACACAATAAAGGTTGCAAAAGAAAATAGTAACATCGTAAGCTTTGATCCTGGCGAGCAGCTTTGCTATTATCATTCTGAAGATGTATTAAAGGCTCTAAGAAATGTTGATTTTTTATTTGTCAATAGACATGAACTTTCTGCACTTCTTGGGTCAACTGATATCGAAGAAGGCGGGAAATACTTAAAGAAAAGAAGAGTAAAGAATGTTATAGTTAAAGCAGATAAAGATGGCGTCTATTACTTTGGGAAGAATTATATTCATGAAAAGGCTTTTCAGACAAAGGTCATTGATCCGACAGGAGCAGGAGATAGCTTTACTTCAGCTTTTATTGCCAATTACATAAAAACATCTGACATTAAGAGCTCATTAGTTTATGGTAATGCTGCCGCAAGTTTCTGTATCCAGAACTACGGGGCCATATTAAAAGTTAAAAAAGAAGATGTAGAAAAACTATACAGGAGCCGATCAGATGGATAAGCAAATTCTACAAATAGCTCAGGATATTAAGGAAATGAAGATTAGAGGCGCGGCAAAAATAGGGAGAACAGTAGCTACTGCTCTTAAGATTGAGGCTGAAAACTTCAAAGGAAAAGACACAAACGAATTTATTAAGGACATAAAAGAGACATCGAGGTTTCTTTTAGAAACTAGGCCAACTGCTGTTTCACTTGAGAATGCTTTAAGATTTGTTTTACTAGAATTAAACAAGGGTTTTACTAACGGAGAAGATATTGATACACTAAAGAAAATTACAATTAATGCAGCAGATGAGTTCTGTGAAAACTCAAATCTGGCTCTTGAGAGAATTGCTGAGATTGGCTCAAAAAGAATAAGGGATGGAGACGTTATATTCACTCATTGCAATAGTTCAATGGCACTTGCAATCATAAAAAAAGCACATAGGGACGGAAAGAAGATAAAGGTTTTTGCTGATGAAACAAGGCCGAGGCTTCAGGGATTGTTGACGGCAAAGGAGCTTTTAGAAGAAGGTATCGATGTTACTCTAATTGTTGATTCTGCAGCCAGGATTTTCATAAGAGAGGCAGATCATGTCATAATAGGTGCCGATGCAGTTGCGGCAAATGGGGCTGTTGTTAACAAAGTAGGAACTGCTACCTTGGCTTCAATCGCCCATGAGGCACGGGTCAAAGTAATTGTGGCAGCAGAAACATACAAGTTCCACCCACAGACTTACTGCGGCGAACTAATTGAAATCGAGGAGAGGGACATCTTTGAAGTGATATCAGAAGAGGATTATAAAAAACTAAAAGGACTTAAAGTGAAAAATCCAGCCTTTGATGTCACCCCACCAGAATTTATAGATTTAATCGTGACTGAAAAAGGAATTATAGCGCCTCAGGCGGCAATTTTAGTATTAAAGGAAACCTACGGTCTTGGTCTATTTGAAAAAGAATTATGGGAGGATTAAATTTATAAATTGTTTAATTATTTTTTAGATAGGCCTCGGTGGCTCAGCCTGGCTAGAGCGGCTGACTTGTAATCAGCAAGTCGG
>LNGD01000240.1 GCA_001587675.1 Candidatus Methanofastidiosum methylothiophilum | reverse complement strand
AGTCCTTGGACTTGTAGCATTATTTGTAATATGGGCATTTATGGGATTCAAAAAGCCATTTTAGGGGATGATAAAATGAAAAGAAAAAATGCTTTAATGTTTGGAATAATAGTAATCTCAATATTATTAATGAATACTGCTCTAGCCTTATGTGAAGATGGGAATTATAGCACCAATTTTTTATACATATCCCCTTCAGATGATTCTTATGTGGATAGTTCTAATCCAAATACTAACTATGGAACTCAAAGTTATATGTATGCTTATACTAGTTATAAGTCGTCTTATCTAAAACTCGCTATTCCCGAAGTAGAGAATATAGTTTCTGCTAAATTAATGATTAATAATGAAACTGCCGGATTAATCTATGTAAAAGAAGTAGATAGTAATCTATGGGATGAAGGGAGTATAACATATAATAATAGGCCATTAATGGGAGATACTATTATAGAAAAAACTTTTGGAACTTCACCATATACCGAAATAAGGATGCCTTATTATATAGATATTACAGATTGGCTAAACGATAGATTAGATAATGAGGAAACTTCAGTATCCGTTGGTATTTCAACTGATTCTTCAAATGTTCATATACATAGTAAAAATCAATCTGTCGGTTGGATGGCATTATGGAAACCTTTTTTTATAATTGAATACGGAAATCCGATAGATCCTCTTGATACTACGATAAAGAATAAGACCTATGATTACGCCAATGTAACAACTGAAGATCCATTAAACAAGGTATATTATATTAGCAATACTACAACCGGACATACCTTTAACGGAACTGAATTAACAGATGCGGAATATCTGAAAGTAGGGGTTAATGATGCCAATTATGTTAGGGCAACTTCACCTGTTTCAACTGCCGGAAAAGTCGCATACAGATTTGAAACTAAAATAGATGAAAATGCTAGTGTAATCAAAAGAATTGAGATTCACCATTTTCTTTACACTTCCTATACTACTGGAACTAGTCCTATGGATGATGTTATGTCTTTGGGCATATATGACAATGAATCAACCGCATGGGTATATCAAAATGCAAATACATTTGGAAATTTTGAAAAACTTGGATCTAGGACTTCATTTTTAACATTAAAGGATTATACAATTTACATAACAGATGAAATTGACAGATACATTAATGATGACGGAGTATTAAAGTATTCTGTTTATACTGATGATCAAGCAAGTTATGGCATAAATCTTGATACATACTATTATCAAGTAAAAGTCTATTATTATGATCCTCCGGTAGTTACTCCTGATCCTGGGGATGATGACGAAGGAACTCCTGATAGTCCTGTATATCCAGATTTAACAGATGATACTCCTGTAATTAGTGTTGATGGGCAATATACCGGAGATCTGCAAAATGTCTTATTTAGAAATCTAATAAATTTTAATGATTCTTATGGAATACCAACATGGGCATTTATTCTAATAGGCGGATTAATCGGAGTTTGGAAAAGAAGGCCGGAATTAGTCATATTCTGTGGATTACTATTTTTGTTCTTGCTGTTCTTTGGATATAAACTAGAAATGACGGTGGTGTAAATATAATCTGCGAAATTCTTAATGGAAAAAGAATTTTTTTCCCTATTTTCCCTATTTTTTTCCATATCTTTATATATGTGGAAAAGATGCAATATAATAATTGAGATCTGTACAGAAAGAATTAAATAGTATGTACAAAAAATAATCTAAGGGGTATTTTATGGGCAAGGATATATCTACAATCTTATATAAGAT
>LNGD01000239.1 GCA_001587675.1 Candidatus Methanofastidiosum methylothiophilum | reverse complement strand
AGGTTGAAAAATCATCATTAGGTAACAGGCGAAATTTTTAGCAGATTACACAAAAATATTAGGCTACCAGAAATTAATTATTTTTAATTTCTTCAATAATGATTCTTTTCAATTTCTTTTTTGTTTTGTAATCGTGAATTACTTTTACCTTTTTCATTGTTATGGGATTTATACCTGTCCAATACATACAAGTGGAGTTAGTCATAGGTGTGGGAGTGAATACTTGGAAACTTTCAATATTTGATAGATTTTTGATTTTATTTTTCATTTTCAGTATCTCTTCTTCATCATCACCTGGGTGGCAAATCATTAGATAATATCTAAGGTATTGTTTTTTACCTATATTTAGATTCTCAAAAAAAGATACAAATTCATCGAATCTTGAGTTATCCTTATTCATATTTTTTAATACTTCTTCTGAAAAATGCTCTGGTGCAATTTTAAGGCATCCAGATATATGATGTTCTGACAATTCTTTGATATAATCTTTACTTTCAATAGCTAGATCGTATCTTATACCACTTCGGACAAATACCTTTTTTATACCTTTTATCGCTCTTGCTTTTTTCAAAAGTCTAATTAATTTTGCATGACTTTTGTCTAATTTACTGCATTTCAAGCAATCGTTATTGCATCTCTCTGCACAATCCATTCCATACATATTTGCGGAAGGCCCTCCAAGATCATCAATGTAACCCTTAAACTCTTTATTCTTCGTTAGAGATACTATCTCTTTTAATATAGATTCCTCACTCCTTGAAATGATTTTGTCTCCTTGATGTAATCTCAATGAACAAAAATTACAGTTTCCTATACAACCCCGGTGGGTTACTACTGAAAACTTAGCCATTTTCAAAAGGGATTCTGGATGGAGTTTCCGTGAGAAAGGTAGGGAATATATCCAATCGAGGTCCTCTTGTGTATATTCTGGGTAAGCATATTGAAGTAAATAGTTGTTATCATAGAACTGAGCCAGATTCTTATTATTTGAAAGCGCTTTTTGCATTTCACAAAATTTAACTGGATCTTCTTTTACTTCTTTAAAGGAAGGAAGAATATCAAAATCATTTTCTAATTCTTTACTTATTATGCAAGTACCAAAAATTCCTTTCAGACTTAAATTGTTTTCAATTCTTTTTGCAATCTCAAGAATTTGTTTTTCACCATTTCCATAAACTAAAATATTTGCTCGAGTGTCAAATATAATACTCCTTCTGATATCATTGTTCCAGTAGTCATAATGTGCAAATCGTCTCATCGATGCTTCAATTCCTCCGATTACTATTGTCGATGACTTAAAATATTCCTTAATTTTGTTACAGTACACTATCAAAGCTCTATCTGGCATTAGTGATATTTTGGAATGAGGATCTTCTGACCTTCTTTTTTTTAGGGGCGTATAATTATGGAGCATACTATCAATAGAACCAGATGTAACGGCAAAAAAAAGTTTGGGAGAGCCAAGTTTTATGAAATCTTCTTTTTCTATAGGTTTTTCTATGATTCCTATTTTGTAACCCTTGTCATCCAAGACTCTTGAGATTATCCCAGAGGGGGACAAAGGATGGTCATCATAGTATTCTGCCGTGATTACAATTATGTCGAAATCTTTGCCTGTTTTTGAGATCAAAAAATCTCCTCTATATCTAATAAAATGATGTGGTAATTTATATTTATGCTTTTTAAAAGAATAGATTTATTTTGCTTTGTTGAATAATTGAGCTAAAATGAACCGCAAAGCTTAAACCCTTTATAAACCCTATATATTCATGCCAGG
>LNGD01000238.1 GCA_001587675.1 Candidatus Methanofastidiosum methylothiophilum | reverse complement strand
ACAATTGAGCATTTTGACTATCACCTTCATTGCCATAGATAGCTCCCAGGTTCTTTAAGGCATAGGGATTGTTTGGGTCCAGCTCCAGGGACTTTAGAAGGCATCCCTTTGCCCTTGTCATGTCACCCATTCGCGACGCTGCCACACCCAGGGCCACATAAGCATTTGAGAAGTCAGGTGCATTTCTCACGCACCTCTCTAGTAGCTCGATAGCTTGGGCAGGCTCCCCAAGTTCTGTATAGCACATGCCCAAGTTGTATAACAAATTGATGTCATTAGGCTCCTCGTTTAGGAGCTTGCTTAGGATCGTGCTTGCTTCTCTGAATTGGCCATATTCAAGTAGCTGTAGTGCTCTTTTGAAGTCGTCCATTATGCCATCCTTTTTAGACCTAATTACGTTAGAAGAGTAATAGTAGGTTATAAAACTATGTCGTCCACCTAGAGTCGATAATACGATCTCCTATTTGAGTGCTAATGATTAGTTATCTCTATTGCTGAGCAATCCCCATTGTGATTTCATTGGAGATATTATTACTGGATCATTATTAATAGGCAACAATTTAACATCAAAAGTTTCTTTATTATCGTTTCCAAACTCTTTTCTTAGCTCATGGATGGGTGGCTCAAATCTCATTGAAGGATATTGCTCTGCAACTGACCCAAGAGAAAGTTGAATACCACATACATTAACTATTTTTTTCCTATGATATGCTGTGAATCCTTCTATTACGCCATCTTCACCAACCCTTTTTAATAATAGTTCGAGATATTCTCGATCTAATGGGAAGTTTATGCTATAACCCTTAAGACTCGTTATTATTTTCTTATTTTTATAAAAATTATATACGTTTTCTATTGAGATCACATCTTCTGCTCCAATACTTAGTGGAAGCGGAATTCTTAATCCTGTCATTTCCTGAATAAAAGACAATTTTTTTAATAAATCAGATATATTTTCAAATGGCGTGCTTCTTTTATCAATATCATTTATATATGACACATTTATTACATTTCTATTTTCTGAATCCTTCATTGCAAGAATTCCATTTTCAATAACTTGCCCCATGAATACATGGAATTGGTAGGCCTGGGTAACGTCCAGACTTTTAGTTTCACAGGCAATATTGAATCTCCCTGTGGATCTATGGTCATCATCTTTTTGTAGATCAAATTGAAATCTAAATTTAATAGGAAAATCACTAAAATAATTACTTAATATAAGTAAAGCAGGATTTTTTTCCTCTACCCTTAGGGATATCTCATATCTGATGCCATTTCCTGGGACGTATATTGTCACAGGTATTTCAAATGGAACACTTCTAACTTCTATTTGGCCTACATTTTGAGTATCTGCAAGTAAAGGTTTATTCCCTTTGAATATTGATATTTCTTTAATTGTGCTGGCATCGAGGATTATAGGTGTTCCTGTTTTCTCTGATTCTTCCATTAGCTCATCTAATGTTATAATTTTTATAGTCTCTCCTGATAAAATTGAAAAATAGCCATGAATAGGTTCCAATCTTTGTGTTTCAGGGCACTTTGGGGTTATTGAATAAACGACCCTCTCACCTACTATATTCAATCTATGGGTATACAATGGATCTTCGTTTAACATTTTGCTTATTTCTTTAAAATATTCCATATTATTACTGTAATCCTCTCTTTTTATATTTTTCCCAAATGAATCTAATTGTGCCAAAGTCTTTTGCACAATCTCTTGGTTCTCGATAATTAAATTTGTATTTTCAATGATTTCAATATTACCCTGTCTGAGTATTTGAAAATATTT
>LNGD01000237.1 GCA_001587675.1 Candidatus Methanofastidiosum methylothiophilum | reverse complement strand
TACTAATATTAATCAGATGGGAAGGATCACTGGCTGGCTATTTTTTATCCTGCATCTTGTTACCACAGTGATCTTAGTTAAAAAAGCAGATAAGGAAAAGACTCCATTTGGTAAATGGCAGAAATGGCTCTTTGGCTCTCAAGTTATTTTCATCCTTTTACATTTAGTTCAAACCTTCTTCTGGTATGACGCACTTGTTTATGATACTCCAGTATGGTTATCTCAATTTTCAGTGATAATTATGCTTGTGATGATGTTAATCATCCTAAATAGGAAGAGGGGATTATTCTTTGGCTGGAAATTACCAATTCCAGATAAAGTCACGAACTTTTTTATCAATATTCATAGCTACTTCATTATCTTAGCTTTAATATTCACCTTCTGGTACCACCCTATGGAAACAACGGTAGGTCACCTGATCGGTTTCTTCTATATGTTCATGCTCTTAGGGCAGATAGTATTTATGAATACAAAGATCCATTTTAATCGTTATTGGGTATTCCTTTTAGAGTTCACAGTACTTCTGCACGGTACTGCTATTGCAGTTCAGAATGTTAATAATCCCTCAATCACTGAACCTAAGATCATGTGGCCCATGTTCGCCTTTGGCTTTGGAGCAGTTACCATAATTACTCAGATCTTTTTGTTAAAGCTATCTAAACCACTACTAATATTAAGCTATATCATCTATTTCGCCTTAGTTTTATTAGTTTATTCAGGTACTCTATTTGGGGTCAGGACTTTCTCTCAGGTCTACGAGGTCACTTTTATTCTATTCATTGAATATTTATTGGTACTAGTTTTTGTAGGCTTAACAGCGTTATGGTATAAGCTGAGAAGATAGTTTAATTTTATTAATTATTAAAAATGAAAAAACAAGGAAATCATAGGGTGCCCATAATTATTGCTATAGCCGTATTCTTTTTATTCCTTTTTTTAATAGCTTTAGGAGCTTTATATTTATTAACCCAAAATCAGGACCAGAAGATGTGTACTTTGGAATATGCCCCTGTGTGTGGGGTAGATGGCGTAACTTATTCTAATGCCTGTATGGCGGGAGATGTAGAGATAGCCTATCCTGGAGAATGTGGAACAGGAGCAGTTATCCCTAGTGAGGTGCATCCAGGATGTAAATCATGGTTCGATGGGTGCAATACTTGCTTCATTAATGAAAATGGTGAAGCATCCTGCACCGAGATGTATTGTGAAGAACCAGGGGAATTAAGATGTCTGGAATACTATCCGGATTAATTAGTTGCATTATCTACAACTATCTGATACAATATCCTGTATCTTTAATAGATCATGGATATTAAACAATCACTTCAGAAATTAGGATTAACCAGTAACGAAACTGCCGTATATTTATTCCTATTAAGTAATGGAGCAAATTCCGGAACAAATATCTATACCACACTGGGCCTTGATAAGGCCTCCTGCTATAGAGCAATTAACAGTCTACTTAAGCATGGCTTGATAAATAGCTCCGGAGCTACCAAGAACCAGCAATTCTTTATTGAAGATGTTTATCATCTTCACGATCTTATTAATACCAAGGAAAAAGAATTGGCATCAATTAGAAATGATTTCTCTGAGTTAATAAACAGCATTGAAGCTAGTAGTGAGCAATTGTATAAATCACAAAATATTGAGATCTTTCAAGGTAAAGATGGTTACCTTTTATGGAATGAAAGAAGATTGAAAGGTAATCATAAGCTAATTAAGGAATTAGGAACCAGGAAATTCCTTAATAAAATAATCTCAGATAAAGACTACACCAGCTATATGAAAAGCTACATGAAGAAAAGGATCTCTAAAAATATTCATATGCAATCTCTGGGA
>LNGD01000236.1 GCA_001587675.1 Candidatus Methanofastidiosum methylothiophilum | reverse complement strand
AAAAGATCAAAACAAGAATATTTACACCATTAAATACGATTCAAGTGGAAATACTATATGGGAAAAAGTATATGAAAGTGGTAAAGATGACATTGCACTAGGAATAACAAGAGACTCAAATAACAAAATAATATTAACGGGTTATTCCTTTAATGGTAAGAACAATGATTTTGTCACAATCAAATATTAATTTATTTTTTTATTTAATAACATTTCAGGGACTGTAGTAATTGCCCCTTTTGATTCTCTTATGTCCATACCAACGGTGCATCCAAATGAGACAAGAGTAAGTGGGGTCTTTATTTCATTAACATCTCTAGCGCCTGAGGTAATTACCAATGGAAAAGCAAATTTCTTGTAAGCTTTTAGCAATTCTCGATAATTTTCTAGGGTCTTAACTCGCCGATATCTCTGATTGTTGATATAATCCTGAACATTTAATTCGAAACCTATATAATTCTCTCTTGCAAGTTCAAAACATACGCTATCAAGATTATCGGGATTAGAGACCATAGTTATCTCACTTATTTTAAGCGCTTCTCTATTCTCCTTTGTGTCTCTACTTTTGAAAATAATGACATCAATTAGCTCAGCTTTTCTGATTATTTTTTTGACATTTTTTGATTCATCGTCAATTTCAATTCCAATAAGATTTTGCTCTGATTTATCTTTATGCAAACTTTCGAGAACACTTTTATAATTATCTGCATTTACTTGTTTGATTAGAGCTACTTTTGAGTAATAAGATGAGGGGTAACCCCTTAGGTCAATTGCCGAATAATAATTTCCCATTCTCGATAACCTTTTCTCTACTTTTTGGATAAGTGACAAATTTCATGGATATTAAAATGTCACCACAATCATCAATAGTGAAATCATCGTTATATACTCTTTCCTTGCTCATTCTAACAAACAATACTCCGTCCTCATCAACTCTCCTTTCAAGAGTATCGAGGAGATACCGTTTGTCAGCTAATTCTAGGAATTTATTAATGAAATTCTTTATAGTTTTATTGTTTTCTAGCTCAACTTTAATAATTGTAATCTCATTACCAAAGTGGCCATGAGTTTTATTTTCTTTAAAAGAAATATCAAAAGAAAAAAATTTAGAAAGTAAAGATTTTACCTTCTCTATGTCTTCAGTGGCATGCGAAAATGTTTCAATTTGTATCCATGCGATATCAAACGGATTCAACCTTACTTACCTCTGTTTCCTCGGGCTTTAAGTGAAGGTCTTAATTTTTCAGCACCTTTGCCTTTGTGTCTAAGTCCTCTTGATCTCTTACCTGCTGATGTCAAACCTCTGAATACTCTTCTCTTGTGCTGTCTTTCGCATATCCAGTTAATTCTTGGGTCTGCAAATATCTCTGGTGCAAATGGATCAACTAAAATTACTTCATAAAAGACTCTCTGTCCATCTTCACCGACCCAGTATGAATTTAAGACTTCAAGATTTGGGAACTTTCTTTGGACACGTTCTTCTGCAATCCACTTTAAACTCTTCTTAGGTGAATACCTCAAGATACCTTTTGTTGCGGGTCTTCTACCGCCCTTTATTGTAGGTCTCTTTCTTCCACCTCTTGAGACTCTGGTTCTAGCAACAACAAATCCTTTCTTTGCCTTGTATCCTAGTTTTCTTGCTCTGTCGATTCTTGTCGGTCTTTCAATCTTTATTGTTGTTGGTTCTTTTCTCCATTGGATTAATCTTTCGTTCCAAAGTTCTCTAGAATAACCTTCTTTGGGCTTTTTCCAAGCCTCTTCCATATATTTGTAATATCCCAATTAAATCCCTCCTTATGGTTCGGCAAGCATTTCGCTTGAATCCACATTCCACAAGATAGACAAATGAA
>LNGD01000235.1 GCA_001587675.1 Candidatus Methanofastidiosum methylothiophilum | reverse complement strand
CATCCTTTTTTTGCCCCTTTCTTTGTAAAAGAAACATTCACAAAGAAAGGGGCAAAAAAAGGATGGTTTGCAAACTTATGGTATTATTCTAATTATCTAAGCTTATTGGGAAAAGTATTTGGGCTAATACTTAGTATTTCAATGCCAAGTGGAACTTCCAAATCCACAAATATAATTGTAAGGATAATTCAAGTGGGGATAGCAATATTCACAATGCTGTTCTTGAGGGAGAACTTTGGGATATGAAAATAAGCATAGTAAATAAAGAGAAAATGCTGAGAGAGTATGGTCACGGAGACAAAGGCAAGGATTATAGTGTAGATTCTCACGAAGCAAAGAATATGGACACAATGAGAAAAGACCTCCCAAAAATGATAAGGGAAGTAGAGCATTTTACAGGGATGAAATTTAAGAAAAAGCCAGAACTGATTTTTTCACATCCAGCCCCATACATTAACAATAAGTATTATTACGCTTGTTCGGTAGATGGGAGAGAGATAGCAGTTCATTCTAGGATGGCAAAGAATAAAGGAGTGCTAGAAGACTACATCAAACACGAATTAGTGGAGAATATATACCAACAAAATAAAAAGGAAGGAGGCCACAAGAAAGCGAAACAGATCGAGAAGGATAGAAAGAAAGCAACAAAGTATGCTGAAGAAACATACCCAAATACTATATTTTACGACAATCAAATAGAGAGGGCAATAAACACAATAAAATTAGTGTTCAAGAGGGGACTAAAATGGTAAAAAGAAACGATAGAGTCTTAGAGATAATAAAAGATATGAAAAAGCTAGGGGGAAAAGGCATAGTTAAAGTTTTTACACAAGGGTATTGTTATGATTTTGCATATATGATGAAAAGAGACCTACCAAAATCCGAGATATATTTTATTAAAAATAAAAAGCATTATGTCCTAAAACACAAAGGGAAATATTATGATGTAAACGGGATAGTCAAAATAAAGAAAGGGGATATATTGGAGAAAGATGATTAAAGGCGTAGTAGTCCCACAATTCAAAGATATATTAGAAATCTTATTAGTATTATTATCCCTATCTGCAATGGCACTATTCTATTACCAAAGGCATATCCAAGAGTTCTTTTATACTGAAATATCTCTAGTAATGATAACAATCATATCAACAATACTATTCTTATATCTAATAATCAGTGATAAGCAATCAAGGAAGACTTAAACAAAACACACATTTTCTTTAATAGAAGTTGGTAATCTTAAAGTATCCTTTAATAAAAATATCTTTTCTTTAATAAGGGAATTCTTAGAATAGAAAGACTTATAGATAAAAATAAATAAGTATATATTGAAGGCAAGACAGATGTTAAGCTACAAGTACAGAATCTACCCGACAATCGAGCAGGAAGAAAAGCTCAATAGGGCAATGGAAATTTGTAGGTACACTTACAACAAACTGTTAGAACAAGTAATTAACGGGATGGAGAAACACGAGGCACAAGCTTATTTAGTAAAGCTAAAATCTGAAGAACAATCTGTTGCCGAAGTATATGCAAAAGTGTTGCAGATGGTAAACAATCAGTTGTGGTATAGTATAAAGGCAATGTCAAAGCTAAAGAAGAATGGGAAAAAGGTCGGAAAGCTTCGCTTCAAGGGAAAGAATGCCGTCAAGACACTAAACTACAACCAAATGGGATTCAAGTTCGAGTCAAACGGGTTGTGGGTATCTAAGATCGGAAAGATAAAAATCAGAATGCACAGACCCCTAGATGGCAAGACGAAGGGAGTTATAATAAAAAAGCAGAACGAAAAATGGTATGCAATAGCACAA
>LNGD01000234.1 GCA_001587675.1 Candidatus Methanofastidiosum methylothiophilum | reverse complement strand
CTTCCAGGGTCTCGGTGAAGAAGGATTAAAATTACTCTACGAAGCAAAAGAGGAAACTGGGCTACCAATTGTGACCGAAGTTATGGATGCTAGAGATATTGATTTATTATCAGAGTATGCGGACATACTCCAAGTTGGAACTAGAAATATGCAGAACTACACTCTCTTGAAAGAACTTGGAAAGTGTGACAAGCCGGTACTGTTAAAGAGGGGTATGTGGGCCACTATGAGGGAATTCTTAGGTGCAGCCGAATACATAATGGCAGGTGGAAATGAAAATGTCATATTATGTGAGAGAGGTATTAGGACATTCTCAGATTACTCAAGGAACACACTTGACCTTAGTATAATTCCTGCAATAAAAGATGAGAGTCATCTTCCCATTATTTCTGACCCAAGCCATGGCACAGGTAAAAGAAGTCTTGTCTTACCATTAAGCAAAGCTTCAGTGGCATGTGGAGCAGATGGATTATTAATTGAAACGCATCCAAATCCTGACAAGGCAATAAGCGATGCAGATCAAACAATATCTTTGAGTGCCTTTGCAAAGTTGATGGACGATGTAAAACAGGTAGCAAAGGCCGTTGAAAGGGAGGTATAAAATGATAATAGTAATGAAATTAGGTGCTGAAGAAAGTCAGATACAAGAAACTATTAAGAGAATTAAAGACCTTGGATTTAATACACATTTATCCCAAGGTCAGAATAGAACTGTTATTGGGGTAATTGGTGATGTTTCCTCAATAGAAGAAAGTGAAGTAGAAAGATTTAGGGCAACACCATACATTCAAGAGGTAATAAGAGTTTCAAAGCCTTACAAATTTGTTTCCCGTGACTTCAAAAAAGAAAATACAGTTATTAAGATTGATGGTGTGGAAATAGGTGGTAAGAAGATAGTCGTAATGGCAGGACCATGTACAGTTGAAAGTGAAGACCAGATAATAGCCATCGCAAAAGAGGTAAAAAAATCAGGTGCCACTATATTAAGAGGTGGGGCTTTCAAACCAAGAACATCTCCTAAAGACTTCCAGGGCCTAGGGGAAGAGGGATTGAAATTCTTATTAAAAGCAAAAGAAGAAACAGGGCTACCAATAGTAACAGAAGTAATGGATACAAGAGATGTAGCGCTTGTTTCAGAATACGCTGACATACTTCAAGTTGGAACAAGAAACATGCAGAACTATGCATTACTCAAAGAACTTGGAAAGGCCGATAAACCAGTACTTCTAAAGAGGGGAATGTGGTCGACTTTGAAGGAGTTTCTTTCTGCCGCTGAGTACATATTAGCAGGCGGAAATGAAAATGTAATGCTTTGTGAAAGAGGAATTAGAACATTCTCTGACTTCACTAGAAATACCCTGGATTTGAGCATAGTGCCTGTATTAAAAGCTGAAAGCCATTTACCCGTAATAGTTGATCCAAGTCATGGAACTGGCAGACGAGATATAGTAAAACCAATGGCTCTTGCAGCAATAGCATGTGGAGCAGATGGATTAACAATTGAAGCGCACACAAACCCACAAAAAGCTATAAGCGATGCCGATCAAACAATAAGTACTTCAGATCTTCATGGTCTTATGGGAGAAGTAAAATACATATCTAGAATGTTTGGGCGTGAAATATAAAATGAATAATTCCCATATAGAAACGATAAAAATTAGGTCAAAAAATGGCCAGTATGATATTGATGTAGGTAGAAATATTCTTGAAGATTCATTTGGAGAGATATTGGAAACTTACAAGGATCATAAAATCGCCATAATTATGGACTCTAATGTACAAAAAATATATGGGAATCAATTAGAGAAAAAACTTGATGGCAAAGATCAAGTTTATTTTTTATCTTTCAAGGCTGGCG
>LNGD01000233.1 GCA_001587675.1 Candidatus Methanofastidiosum methylothiophilum | reverse complement strand
CACCAACAGATTCACGAACTCTTTTATGCTCTGATATAATACCTTCATATTGAATGGGCATATAAAAACCAGCAAATTCTACAATTTTTGCTCCCAATTTTTTGTGAATTTCATAAAAAGGGGTCTTTTTCATTATATTATCCTTAAAAAATTTATTATGCAATTAGATTGGCTCTTTCTTGTTTTTTCCAATCTGATAAAAATTTTTCTAAACCAATAGTGGTTAGCGGATGATTTATTAATTGGTCTATAACTTTAAATGGCATAGTAATTACATCGGCACCCAGCATAGCTGCTTCTAAAACATGAACAGGATGCCTTACACTGGCAACTAACACCTCAGTTTGAAAACCATAATTTCTATAAATTGTCAGTATTTGTGAAATTAGTTCCATACCTGGTTGTGAAATATCATCAAGTCTACCAATAAATGGAGAAATATAAGTAGCACCTGCTTTTGCTGCTAAGAGTGCTTGATTTGCAGAAAAGCATAAAGTAACATTTGTTTTGATACCTTTTTCAGTAAAAGTTTTTACAGCTTTCAATCCCTCTTTAATAATTGGAACTTTAATAACAATATTTTTATTAATTTTTGATAGTCTTTCACCTTCTTTAATAATTCCTTCATAATCAGTTGAAATTACCTCTGCACTTATAGGGCCATCAACTATCTCACAAATCTCTTCTAACAATTTAAAATAATCTCTATTTTCTTTAGCTACTAAGCTTGGATTAGTAGTAACACCATCAAGAACACCTAATTTTGAGGCTTCTCTAATCTCTTCAATATTTGCAGTATCAATAAAAAACTTCATAGTTTACTCTTAGTTTATTTAAAAATTAGTTATTATTTTGTTTTGCTTCGTTGAATAAACTTTAATTTCATCTGGTAATAAAGTAGAATCGGGTTCTAATGATATCCAGGCAAAGTATTTTACTCTCAATTTCCATAAAGTGTTAATAAAACCCTCTGTTAGATAATTATAAACACTGGGATTTACTCTTAGCTTAAATTTTCTTTCAGAAGTAGATGACATATATTTTCTAATCCACGACTCTACTCTACTTATAACATTAGATTTTGTAGTTATAACACCACTACCACCGCAAAATGGACAAGGAGATTTAACTGAATGAAAAAGACTTTGCCTTACTCTTTGTCTGGTTATTTGCACCAAACCAAATTCTGTCATAGGTAATATGGTTGATTTAGCTCTATCTTTTTTAAATTCCTTTTTTAGCTCATCATAAATTTTCTTTTTATTCTTTTCATCTTCTAAATCAATAAAATCTACAACGATCATTCCTCCAATATCTCTTAAACGTAATTGTCTGGCAATTTCTCTTGCTGCTTCAAGATTTGTTTTTAGAGAATTTAATTCCTGCTCAACTTGGGCATAATATCTTCCACTATTAACATCTATTACAACCATTGCTTCAGTATGTTCAATATATATATAACCACCGCTTTTTAAATACACTTTCTTTGAATATAATCCTTCAATTTCATTTTCAATATTAAAATATTCGAAAATTGGTAATTTACCTTTGTATAATTCAATTTTATCAGAAATTAAAGGGGCTGCATTTATTGCATATTCTTTAATTTCTTTGAATAATTTTTTTGAGTCAATAACAGCTCTGGTAACGTCATGGTTAAACAAATCTCTTATAACGCTTGAGGTAGTAGACATATCTTTGTAAAGAAGTGCTGGTGGTTTTACAACCCTTAATTTATCTTCTATTTTTTTCCAGATATTAAGCAATTGATGTAAATCAGATTTAAGAGCTTCTTCATCTACACCTTCTGCTACGGTTCGAATAATTGCTCCAAAACCTTCTTGTAAAATACTTTTAACTATTCTCTTTAA
>LNGD01000232.1 GCA_001587675.1 Candidatus Methanofastidiosum methylothiophilum | reverse complement strand
GTAAATACGAAATAAATGTCCGAATTTTTCATACAACTTTCACTACCACCTTTTTAGCATTCTCCCTTATGTGGCATACTTCACAGTTCTTTGGCAATGGTGCCCTTATGCAAACACCCACAATCTCGCAAATCCTGTTGTTCTGCTTCATACTTGCCTCTGCCATATCATATATGTCACAGTACCCACACCCCTCCATTAGATTTGAATACGGGCATTTTGTGTCCTGAAATTTTGCCACGACTAACATATGGCAATTCCCTTCTTGTAAATAGATCTTTTTCTTTGCGAGTTCCTTTGTCCTTCCTTTAATATGTTCAATCTGGAAATCGCATTCATCACATTCTTTAATCCACGGTCTGTTGCACACCCTACCTGTGAGTTTGCATACTATTTTTTTTCTATTCTCTATTTCATTCTTTTTCATAAAAATCATCCTTCGATTACTTCTGGTTTTGGTGGAACTATTGTTATAAATGGATTCCAAGACCTTGTTGTGTCTAGATATCTACCTGCAATTTTTACTTCTTCAAGTTCAAACTGATTCTCAAAAGATCTGTTGTTTTCTGTCAATTTTACTTGTACGCCTAACTTGCCTTTACTGTCCCCCAATTTAGGATTTAAAGGCATTATTTCCACAGTCATTGTTGTGTTTGATTCTTTTAAATATAATTCCACAGTCATTGTTGTGTTTGATTCTTTTAAATATAATGGTTCTGGCAATATAGTTATTATGCTGTCATTTGTTTCCAACCAATAAGAGTCTTTTGAAGAAACTATCTCCCATCTTTTTCTATCTGCCTTTGTTATCAGATATTTCTCTGTAATCTTCTCATTTGGGGAATATGATAAGAATAGAATCCCCCTCAAGTCTTGGGTGTTGTTATAAGCCCAGATGTAATCCTGTTCTTGTTCCTGTGGTTGGTCTTCCACTCCCCCATTCGGTATGAATAACGATATCCCTGATGTTACCAATATTCCAATGACGAACAATGGTAAAAATAATTTACTTTTTTTCATCTATTATCTCCTTGATCAATTTTTCATAATTTTCTATTAGTTCTTTTAGCCCTCTATTCTCTGTGTCTAGGTCTATGGCCTTCCTTAATATATCTGCTTGGATATTCATTGGGAGACCCCCCATATGAAAGTCCATCTTGTTTGACATCTCTGTAAATCCTTGTGCTGTTGCATCCGATATCTCTTTTACACTATTTCTTATTACTGCGATCAGTCTTTTTAGTTCCTGTTCCAATTCTAGAATAGTCCACTTATTTTCGTATGCCATTTCTTGGGTCCTTATTGTGTCCAAGACCTGTACTTTCTTTCCGTTCTTGTCCATTACATATGTGGCCTGTAGATTAAGCCTTTCAAACTCTTTTTCACATATCTCTTCTCCAGTTGCCCCCCTACTTTCAAGTTCTGGTGCATACGAAGAATCCATAACCCATTTCTCTGATTCCATATAGCTTATGCCCATTGCTTTACATAATCTTGCTAGGGGGTGACCCATCATTGCAAATTCACCATCTACTGGAACTGCTTCTGCATTATAGTAATCTCCCCCTTTGAACTTGAATCCTTGTGATCTTAATACTTTTAATATCTCTAACAATAGGTCATTTATCTTTCTCTTCGCATCTGCAAATGTTTCTGTTGGTATCTCTGGTAAATGAATATATAAGTACCTATCTCCAGATGCATCAAAGTTAAAGTTTATTCCTATCTCTTCTACATATTCAAAATCGTCTATTTGGATCCTTAGTGGTATAATTCTATGAAATCTTACATTGTTAGTTATCTCCCATATATGCCAATCCCCTACAAAATATCCTTCTACTTGTTTACCATTCTTTATTGTATGTTTCTTGATTTTGAACTTTGGGTCT
>LNGD01000231.1 GCA_001587675.1 Candidatus Methanofastidiosum methylothiophilum | reverse complement strand
GATCAGAAGGAGCTATTAATATTGTTCTAACCTCAACATACCCTCTATTTGATGATCTGCATCCCTCTCCCATACCTATGATCACCAGATATTTTAATTACAATGATCCAGGTAGATTGTACAAAACTGTAAATGAGGATATTTTTGGGAAGAAGCTCTCCAGTGCGAATGTATTAAAGATGATCGAATACTGTGATGGTCTGGTTGCAGTTATTAAAGCTATGAAACTTGATATGAGCATATTGGATCTTAAATTTGAGGATATTGATTTTAATAATCTGAATAAAGAATTCTTCAACAAATTTATAAGTACAAAACAGGCCCTAGATAGAATAAGAAACAAAGCGTACCCTAAGACCTTTGAAGTGTATAGGAAAATATATAGAGGTGAGGAGCTTACTGAAAAAGAAGAAATATATTTGAGGTATTTAAATAAGGTCGGATTAATTAAAGAAGATAGAAAGATAAGTGGGAAAGTATTACCACAATATTTAGACCTTTACATCCAAGATATTAAAGAGTTGCATGAGCCACCTATTCTAGATCCTATTATTAAAGCAATCCCTATTGAAACCCCTAAAAAAGAAATATCCCAATTCGATCCTAATGAATATTATCTCATCAATGATCATATTCAGATCAATAAACTAAGTGGAGAAATATTCTTTAAGCATAAGATCTCATTAGAATATCTAACAGAGAAAGAGCTAATCATCTTTAAATGTCTTTATGACAAGTTAAATACTAATGTTTCTAAAGAAGAGATAGGAAAGGCATTATGGGGAGAGCGAATTGCAGAGGAATATTCAGAATGGGCTATAGACAAATTGATATCTAGGATCAGAGTTAAGCTTGATGATTTAAAACCTTTTAAAGTCATTAGAACCATAAGAGGCTATGGATATTGTTTGTATAGCAACCAGAAAGAAACACCAGCCAATATTAATACCCCAGTAGGAGATTAAATGAATACCGACCCACAACCCCAAAACCCCGAACAGAACGACAGCTCACAAGAAGCTTTAATCCAGCTTATTAGCAGTCTTTTAGCTGAACAAGCTTCACCTGAAGCATACAATCGCTTAGTACAGCTTTTAGGGGGATTAGGTTCTCCTTTACTACCAAGGGAGGTTGAAAGCTCAGCAAGAGATGATATGCGCTTAAGTCGTTTCCCAAGATTTAGAAGTGCTCAAGCTGGTATATTACTGGAACAGGTATATCCAGCAAGAGGAAATCAGACAGGATTTGGCATCCCCATAAGCGGCAATAGCAGAACTGGATTATTAGCTCCGGGATTACCGATTACACCAAGCATCATCCATGAAAATGTTCAGGATCTGACTTTGGATAGTATGAGCCCCAGCAGAGATGGTGTGCACATAAATGGCGTACCTTCTTTACCTAAAGCAATCCTAGACAGGAGAAATGGGTTTGATCCTACAGTTAAGCCGACAAATAAAGGGTTGGTGGAAATTTCACTTGAATCTTTTAAATATTTAAGAGACTTGCTGGCCCTGCCTTTAAGCGATAGAGCTTTAGTATCCATAATGACACCTTTACTTGTCAGGGATTTTTGGAATGGCAATAAAAGCGATCCCGGAGGGAATATTATGGAGTTGCCCCAGATAGGACAAAGTGGAGTAGAAATCAGTAATTTATTAAGCCATTTAACTCCAAAAGGATCTAGAGAAATTGTCAGGATCCTACCCCATTTGAGAAGATGGCTGCGCCTAATTCAAACTCAAGCCAGCGCTGGTCTAACACTACTAGAAGGCGACCCTTTTTCCGGGAATCTTGACTTTGATCCTACTATACAGGAATTAGCAATAGATCTAAGAGCAATGCGCAGAGTAAGATCTTCATTTGAACAAGTACCTCTTTTAAGAGACAGCGTACTAGACAGCAAAAAGCAT
>LNGD01000230.1 GCA_001587675.1 Candidatus Methanofastidiosum methylothiophilum | reverse complement strand
CTAATTGCTAGACTTGTCGCACTCAAAGGTAAAGAATTGGGTTGCGATAGTCTAATGGAAGGCTCAAGTGGTAAGGGAAATGATCAATATAGGATGCACAATGTATTCAAATTATTTGCTCCAGAATTAAATGTCTTGGTACCAGTTCGAGATTTTGACCTTACAAGGAAAGAGGAAGAAAAACTTTGTGAATTATGGGGAATCTATGTAACTGAAAAAGTTACAGGCGGGGATGATAAAACAATATGGTGCAGGTCTATTGCTAGCGGTGCTATTGATATAGATCAGGAACTTCCAGATAATCTCTGGATGTGGACAAGGTCAATTGAAAACACCCCTGATACTCCGACTTTTGTGGACATATCCTTTGAAAATGGTGTACCTGTGTCGTTAAACGGAAGAAAAATTGGCCTGCTTGAAATTTTAACTGAATTAAATGCCATTGGAGGAATGCATGGTATAGGCAAGATAGATATATTCGAAGAAGGTATAATGAATCTAAAAAGCAGAGAAATTTACGAAGCACCGGCTGCTACCATTATTCTAAAGCTTCACAGAGACCTAGAACAAATGTGTCTTACTAAGGAAGAGATTTTATTTAAGAAGATTGTAGAACAAAAATGGGGATATCTAGTTTACCATGGAGGATGGTTCCACCCTCTAAAAGATTCTATTGATAGCTACATCCTAAAGAGTCAAGAACACATTAACGGAAGTTATAGGGTAAAGCTATACAAAGGGAATATAGAAATTGTAAAGAGAGAATCAAATTCATCGTTGTTTGCCCCAGAGATAAGATCAATAAAAGTAGGAGGGCTAGACCAGAGGATATCAAAAGACGCTGCAAAAGTAATGGGTCTAATGTATGAAGTTTTAGCCAAAAGGTCCAGATAAATTTTTAAATTTTTATTTTATATTAGATAAAGGAAGTATCAAAATGGCTAAACTTTGGAAGAAAAAATACGAACTTGATAAAACAGTTGAAGATTTTACAGTTGGCGATGATTATCTTAATGATATGAAGCTTGTGAAAGCAGATATCATTGGGAATATTGCCCATTCAACGATGCTTAAAAAAATAGGCGTTCTTTCTAATGAAGAGCTCTTACAAATAAAAAAGAATTTAATTGAAATACTAGAGCTTCATGAACAAGGAAAATTCATAATAAATAAAGAAGATGAAGATGTTCATACCGCTGTTGAAAATTTTTTAACAGAAAGATTGGGCGACATTGGTAAAAAAATTCATACTGCTAGGAGCAGAAATGACCAAATTCTTCTTGACGTTAGATTGTATTCCAAAGAAAGATTATTTGACATTATGGAAAATGTCTTAAGCTTATGTAAAGTTTTATTGCATTTCTCAAAAGACAATGAATTTATTCCCATGCCAGGCAGAACTCATACACAGAGGGCAATGCCTTCATCTGTCGGCTTATGGGCAAGTTCAATCATAGAAAGTCTTCTTGATGATCTTTATCTATTAAAATCAGCGTATAAAATTAATGATCAATCTCCTCTTGGAAGCGCCGCAAGTTATGGGGTAAATCTCAATATTGACAGAGAATACGTCGCATCTTTATTGGGATTTGAAAAGGTTCAAAATAACGTTCTCTATGCAAATAACAGCAGGGGAAAGATTGAATCAATAATTATTTTTGCAATGTCACAGATAATGATGGACCTATCAAAGTTTGCAAATGATTTAATTTTATTCTCAATACCTGAGTTTAATTATTTCACTCTGCCTGAAGAGTTTTGTGGTGGCTCAAGCCTTATGCCCCAAAAGAGAAATCCTGCACTTCTTGAGCTAACTAGGGCCAAAGCAAATGTTGTTAATTCACTTTACTTTAGAGTATCAAGCATAATAACATCTCTTTATTCTGGATATAACAGGGATTTCCAGCTGACAAAGGG
>LNGD01000229.1 GCA_001587675.1 Candidatus Methanofastidiosum methylothiophilum | reverse complement strand
AGAGAGTACTCGTTTCTATATGGGTCGTAATCCCTTCATTCAGGTCAATAAATCTAATATCAGGAGGCGTTAGTTATATGGGTGGTAAAGAGATCCGTGTCGTAATCCCTTCATTCAGGTCAATAAATCTAATACATTCCCAAATAGGACAATATATGCTTGTATATACTCAAAGTCGTAATCCCTTCATTCAGGTCAATAAATCTAATTTGGTCTATAGGGAAAGAAAACTGAGTCATTTATTGGAGGAGTCGTAATCCCTTCATTCAGGTCAATAAATCTAATAAAAAATTAAAGAAATTACAAGAAATATTAAAAAATTTCAAGTCGTAATCCCTTCATTCAGGTCAATAAATCTAATGAAAATTACAGACTTCCAAAAGGCGAACCTTTTATAGAATTAGGTCGTAATCCCTTCATTCAGGTCAATAAATCTAATAATTTGTATATAGAAAACTTTGAGAATTTCGACACATCTCAGTCGTAATCCCTTCATTCAGGTCAATAAATCTAATAGGAAAGAATTACCGTTAAAAGATGTTTCTTTTATCGAGTCGTAATCCCTTCATTCAGGTCAATAAATCTAATAAGAATTTGGGCTTGTCCCAATAAGTTTCATAAACCTTCCAGTGTCGTAATCCCTTCATTCAGGTCAATAAATCTAATAAAAAGGAGGTTACAGAAAAAAAGGTCACCGATACCTATATGTCGTAATCCCTTCATTCAGGTCAATAAATCTAATTGCCGATTTATAATCGACAGGTCGGCAAAATTCCCTGCAACCGTCGTAATCCCTTCATTCAGGTCAATAAATCTAATTCGGTAAATCAACAACAATTGACGTACCATTAAATGAATTGGAGTCGTAATCCCTTCATTCAGGTCAATAAATCTAATATCATTAGCCATGTTATCTCCTCCGGTATTTTTTTTGGTTTCGTCGTAATCCCTTCATTCAGGTCAATAAATCTAATCGGAAGATGAGATGTCGAGAAAAATCGGCACAATATCAGAAACGTCGTAATCCCTTCATTCAGGTCAATAAATCTAATTTTATCATTTGAGTTCGTAAACGGTAACTTTGGGCAATATGTCGTAATCCCTTCATTCAGGTCAATAAATCTAATCATAAAAATGAAGAATACTATCGGGTTGTATGCTCCAAGTCGTAATCCCTTCATTCAGGTCAATAAATCTAATCTAATATTGAATGATGAATTAAAAGGACTTTATAGTAATTATGTCGTAATCCCTTCATTCAGGTCAATAAATCTAATATGTACCTTCACAAGATGATTTGAAGCTCGGCTTTGAAGCTGTCGTAATCCCTTCATTCAGGTCAATAAATCTAATAAGATGAAGCCTTTTTTTTTATAGAAAAGGCTTTATCTTTGGTCGTAATCCCTTCATTCAGGTCAATAAATCTAATTCATATCCATTTAAGAGTATTTGAAAATTTATTCATTGATGAGTCGTAATCCCTTCATTCAGGTCAATAAATCTAATACCGTCACAAATAAAATCGAACTCGAGAATAAAACCTGTCGTAATCCCTTCATTCAGGGCAATAAATCTAATTTGCGAATGCGATATTGGATTTCTTCCCTCCGACTCCGAAGGTCGTAATCCCTTCATTCAGGTCAATAAATCTAATGTTAAAACTCCTCGACGGAACCCGAGGAGGGTACGCGACAGGGTCGTAATCCCTTCATTCAGGTCAATAAATCTAATCACTAAATCTGCTCTACATTACAATAGCATAAATTTCGGTGAGTCGTAATCCCTTCATTCAGGTCAATAAATCTAATTATTATTATAAGGGTAGATAGGAGGACATATATGAATAATTACGTCGTAATCCCTTCATTCAGGTCAATAAATCTAATTTTGTAAAAAAGGGGTGGGAGTAGAGTCTTTTACGACCCACGTCGTAATCCCTTCATTCAGGTC
>LNGD01000228.1 GCA_001587675.1 Candidatus Methanofastidiosum methylothiophilum | reverse complement strand
CCGATATTATGTGGAAAAACGATTATAAAGAGACTTTTTTTCTAAACTGAATGAATCTATGATAGATTTTTTCTTAGACTCGTACGGCCCGAATTTTAAAAACGCCACGTCAAAATAATGACACATGGAAGCCCGGATTTTCTCTTCAATAAAAAGGCTACTAACTAATTAATATAGTCTCGTGCATTCAATCTAAATAACCTATGAAGATATTGGATTATTTAATTAACCACAATTTCGATTACGATGAATATCCGGATCATTTAAGAAAATGCCCAATGTGCGGACAATTTTTAAAATATATCTCCAAATCTAAAACGAGAAAAATCATAACGTTAAAAGGAAGTTTGGAGACCACCCTTAAAAAGTTTCGGTGCACCAATAAAAAGTGTGTCATCAACGGAAATATGTACGACCCTCTTTCGATCGCCATGCCGAATATCAAAGTCGGAAAGGATGTTCTAAAAGAACTTCTCATCCTAAAATTTCATAAGCGCTATAACACCCCGAAAATACGACAAGAACTAAAACAACGATATCACATTCAACTCGGAGAATCCACAATAAAACGTTATATGGGAAAAGGAGAAACATTATATCTATCAAATATTCGAGCATTAATTCCCCGAATCATAGGACACAATCAACCAATTATCATTAATATGGATTATATAGAACCAAAAGCAAAACGACATAAAATCTTTATCGCATTTGAACACAACACATCCTTTCCTATCCTCTATAAAATCTTGGATTCTACAAACGAAGCAAATATCCAAGCCCTCATAAAAAAACAAATCCCCGAAATTAAAGATCTTCAAAAGATCTATGTATCCGACGCGGATACATCCCTTCTGTACACAAATCTTGAAGAAAACACTCAAACCAAACACCACATGTGCCTGATGCATTTTAGAAATATTTGCTATAAAATTGCAAAACCATTAGACGACGCCTCATTTACACTCTTAGATAATGCGATCTCAAAAATATGGAAGCCGATTAAAAAGGAAAAGGATGAGAAAAATCAAAAAATCAATCAATTCGATGGCCCCGAACTGCATGATACATTTGGTTTTAAGACCCTCAATACCATCAATGCAATCACAGAAATAAAAGAGGCAAAAGGTAAAGAGTATAAATCTCAGAGAGTACTTCGGTTTGTGCAAGCATTCATTAAGCAAATGGCCGAATTGGATGCAAATAAAGTGGGGTTGGATATGACATGTATAACTGATACAATACACGAAGTAAAGAGACATCTTTCCGAGAATTCAGAATATTTTATTACGTTGGAAAAATTTAGCCATGATATCGATGAGATCTGTTCTATCATAAAAGACAAATCGCTAAACAGTCAGAAGACCAAAAAAGCCCTCCTTTCATTTGCGAAACGGTTACATCCGCCTTCGGTATCTTTGAATAGAATCGAAGGTAGGCAAAAACGAGGGAGAAAGAAGAAGAAAGCAGTTACAGTTGAGCGTATTTGGAACGATCTAAAGGAACGTGTTGAGAAATATGCGTCATGGTTATCCACCTTAAAGGACTATGAATGTGAGGATTTGACGAATAATCGTTGTGAGAGTCGTTTTTCCGCTTTGCGATGTTTCTTAAGACAATTGATGGGGTTTAAAGATCATTCAAGTCATGAATATCTTAATGCATTGTATTTTTTTCACCTTATGGCCGATGTTCCGTGCAAGTTAAATTTACAACAGTTATCCTGTTATCATATTAATCGATTTAAATCGCATTATGAATTGTATAAGGAGGGATGTTTCTATTATAACAGATTTCATAACAAACCGGGCTTTATTTCTACAATGCTTCGAGAGTTGAATGTGTTCACGAGTGCTTGATCAGGAAAATCTGGGCTTCCATGGATTCCGAAGATCCCGTATCTCATCTTATGTATAGATACGGGATCTTTTATTCAGAGCTTCGGCTATGAAAACAAATTTCTC
>LNGD01000227.1 GCA_001587675.1 Candidatus Methanofastidiosum methylothiophilum | reverse complement strand
GATACTTATGATTTTTTTCATATTTTCACCATTATTGGACGTTAATACTAAATTATAATTAATATATAAATTTTTGGGTTCTGCCGATATATACATCTTATATAGCAGAAAATATATAAGAATATCAACAATATGTAGGGGCTGTATATGGAATCATTTAATCAATATATGGATTATTATCGGAAAGAGATGAAGAAAGGCACAGTTAGGAATGCATACAAAGGCTTGATGGAATATATAATGGATCTTAGAACGCATTTCAAAAACAAATACCCCAGTTATTTCGTATCCGGGCTTTACTATGGTTATATGGACATGACTTACTTTTCATTCTCACCAGACTCATTAAAGGATAGAAAACTAAAAATTGCTGTAGTTTTCATTCATGACACAGTCAGATTTGAAGTATGGCTTTCCGGTCAAAACAAAGAGATTCAAAGTATATACTGGAAGCTATTCAAAGACAAAAATTGGAACAAATATAAGATTGTGCCCACTATAGAAGGTTATGACTCGATTGTTGAGCATGTATTAATTGCTAATCCTGATTTTAGCAATCTAGATGAGTTAACAGAGAAAATAGAGAAAGGGACGTTGAAATTCATTCAAGACGTTGAAGAATTTTTGGAAGAAAATTAAGTATTCTTATTTATTTATAAATTTGAAATTAATAAAAGAATATAGGGGCGATATTATAAAAGAGAAATTATCCTCTAAGAAGATTTTAAAATATGCCGTCTGCATATTCTTGATTATTTTGATATCTTCCCCAATCTTAGTAAGGGATAAGGGAATTAGTCCAGAAGATTACATTTCAAATTTTGAGATAGATGGAGGTAAGTTTGTAGAGGTAAATAATTACAAGACTTACTACATTGACGTAAATACCAAATCTGAAAATACTATTGTCCTGTTACATGGGTTTGGTGGTTCCTCAACAAACTGGCTACCCGTTATTCCTTCTCTCGAGAAAGAAGGATACCGAGTAGTTGCCGTTGATTTGAAAGGATTTGGCCTATCTCAAAAAAAGAGTAATGAGGATTATTCGCATCCTTCTCAAGTAGAATTTGTAGATTCTTTTGTAAATAAATTAGAATTAAAAAAATTCATCCTTGTTGGGCACAGCATGGGGGGCAACATAGCAATAATGTATTACCAAAAATACCCAGGAAAAGTTGAAAAATTAATTTTGGTCTCTGCTTCAATTATGGATAAGAAAGAGGATAATACTATGAAGGTCAATGCCCTTAAAATATTAGATTGGCCGATTATAAGAGAATATGTAAGAGTTATCATGAAAGTAGTTTATGACGAGGATAGAATATCTAGTACTTTCAAAAGTGCCATGTACAAACAAGTAGAGATTGAAGAGCCTTTATTTGTAAATCCTACATTGTTTAAAGGGTGGGAGTATGTTCTTATTAAAATTACTTCATCACGCGATAAAAATGTTTTAACAAAACCTTTGGAAGAAATAGATGTGCCAACATTCTTAATCTGGGGAGAGGAGGATACGTGGGTACCGGTTTCTAATGGATATTACCTAAAGGAAAGAATTCCAAATAGCCGATTGGAAGTTATAGGGGGCGTAGGGCATTTGCCTATGTTTGAGGATCCTGAAAAATTAATCGATGCATTTATGAGCTCTTTGGAAGGATGATGTAAGTTTAATTTTTTAGCTAATAAGTTCCTAAACACTTTAACTATTCTTGACTACTTCTATAGCCTTCAAAGCACTTTTTTCTTTATCTTTGATTTCAAGCATTATGTCAAAATCATGATCTCTAGTTTCTTTTAAGAATTCTCTGAAATTATCTACATCAACGCTCGCTGCATGCTTTCCAAATCTTTCATTTGGCGCTTGTGAGCTATAATCTGTCATTAGTATGCCATCTTGGGTTTTCCATGTTTTTTGAGATAGCTCTATAGCCTCTTTCATTGTTTCACCATTATTCAGACAGCTATGGTGAAAAGAATC
>LNGD01000226.1 GCA_001587675.1 Candidatus Methanofastidiosum methylothiophilum | reverse complement strand
GAATCCAACCCAAAACAATTCTTTATTTTCATTAACTTTATTTATTAGAGAAATCCAACCCTGTTTTTTCCATGTACGTGTAAAATAAATTGCAAATGGTGGTTCTGGTGGATTAAGTAATATTTCCTTAGCTTCATCCTTTTTAAACGTTTTAAAGCCTGTTTCTTCTGAAACAACCCACATGGATCGGCGGTATGTTTGTCTATCCTGGGCAATTGGTTGGCAATATTCACAAATAACATTTCCACTTTGGAGTAGATTATAACTGGTAAAATTATTCCCAAATTCTGGTTTAAATCCATTATTTGTTTGTTTTCCACAAAGGCAACAAATTCCCTCTAATTCTCCAAGTTCTGGAGTTATTTCTTTATGTTTGCAGATTAATTCACTTAACGTTTCCATCACCGACACCCCTTTTCACCCCGAATAACCGTCTTTATTTTTAATTACGTCCTGTATGTCCACCGCATTTAATATTTTATGCACCGATTCTATTTCAAATGCCACTTTATCTTCTATTGAAGAATCACAATCATATAATTTCCATTCTATGCTTACAACTCCTTATTTAATTTATCTTTATTTCCTATAATAAAATTAGAAATTAACTTTGAATAATAGGATCTAAGGTATTATTATTTTTTATTTTATTTTTTTCATTTTTTGTAGGCCATATTTCGTCTAGATTTTTTGTATGAGTATAGTCTTCTCTACATTTTGTTATATTATCACTTTTTCTAATTTTAGAAATCCTTCTCTTAATTAAAGATACATTTACAGGATCTATCTCTATTCCAATAGAATTACGTTTCAATTGTTTTGCAACAACGAGAGTAGTACCAGTGCCTGCAAATGGATCACATATGGTATCTCCACTATTTGAAGATGATAGAATGATTCTAGTAAGTAATTTAACTGGTGATTGTTGCTTATGCATACGTTCTCCATCTTTATTTCTAAAAGGCTCATCACCAGCAAAATATCCTGAAGTTAGTTCTCTAATGTCATCCCAAACATCTGTAACATACATTCCTGTTTTTCGTTTGTATTTCTCTGTAACTAATAATGGTGGATCAATCCTTAACTTATTGAAAACTCTTGGTCGATCTCCTTTAGTTGCAAAAGCAATGATTTGATAGTGTTTTCCATATCTATACCTCATAGGAACAGCAGATGTTTTCTTTTTCCAAATAATTAGGTTTTGAAATGTCCATCCAGAATTACTAAGAGCTTCTAATACAAATTGAGTATTTTTTTCTCTTTGCATGAAGTATATAGCTCCACCATCAGAAGTATGGTCAAAAATATGTTTACAAACTCTTGTCATCCAATCCCAATAATCAGAATCGCTCATTTTGTCATCATGAACTCTATATTCTTTATCCTGGTTAAATGGTGGATCTAAAAACGTTAAATCTAATTTATCCTTAAATTGTTTAAGAATTTTTTCGCAATCATCTTGTAATATTTCGCATTTCATTATTTAATTACTCCTGATTATTTAATGATCAAAAAGACGTTCAACATTGAGTTTATAGAAATCTTCTTGTTTTTTAATAAATTTAAAACGTTCTAATCGTGCTAAAAGTCTATTTAAATTAATATCTGTTTCTAATACATCTACACCCCACTACTTACTCATTTATTCTTTATCTTTAATTACGTCCTGTATATCAACCGCATTTAATATTCTATGCACTGATTCTATTTCAAATGCCACTTTATCATCTATTGAAGAATCACATGAATAATCCCAGTCCATTCTATGGGTTATATCTTCTAATTCTTTCGCTAATCCTGTTAACATTGCCGAAAGTAGAGAATAATCATTTTTTATACTATCCCCTATTTCCTTTAATGTTTCAACCATTCCAATATCTTTATAACCCCAGTATCCCCCACTCATTTAAATCACCTTTAACATGAATAACCGTCCTTGTCTTTAATTATTAACGTGTATAAAGCCGTTACACGGTTGTATTCGTCTGTCATGCCTTCCTT
>LNGD01000225.1 GCA_001587675.1 Candidatus Methanofastidiosum methylothiophilum | reverse complement strand
TAATTTAATTATTATTAAATTTAAATGAGTAAAATTAAAGTAAGAATTAATAAAGATAAATGCATTGGCTGTGGGACATGTTACGCAACAGCTCCTGAGATCTTTGAAATGGATGAGGACGGCAAAGCTAAAATCACTTCAACTTTTAATGAAGTTGAGATCACTGATCCTGCTATGATCGAAAAAGCTAGAACTGCAGCTTCAATGTGCCCGGATCATGCAATTGAAGTAGAGGAACTGGAATAAATATCTCTGTCTTTCCAGACAACTTTCTTAGTAAGATTTCTATAGATTGATATCCATGATATTGCTATAAATAGTATCAATTGCACTGGGAACATCAATAATTCTATTAAAATCGATCCTCTGTTTCTGATAATCATTAAGAGCCTGCTAAATAAAATTAATATAACTAATGGTAAAGCATCCTTTGTAATGAATAAATAAAAGAATGGGATCAAATTACTGAATAACAAGATCTGCCAGATTGAAAAAGAAAATAGATTGCCACCAAAGACATAGTAAAGATTCTTAGCAAATCCATTTATGCTAGAAGACAAGTCCTCATACATATAAGTATGAATATCATCAGAATTAAATAGTGTTTGTACACTATATCCTTTAGATGTCAATCTTTTGAATAAACTAATATCTTCGATCAAAGAATGCTTAACGCTCTCATGGCCCGAAATCGCTTTGTAGGCCTGATTTGTCACGAGTAGGAATTGACCATTGGCAAAAAACGAAACTTTTATTAATTCAGCAAGCTTCATAGGCATGAAATTTAATATAGGCCATTGCATAATAAAAGGGACTAAGTATTTTGTGATAAAGCCATTGCTTCTTTGCTCGGGCATTAATGATAACCCCTCTAAATTATTAGCTTTCATAAAGCTAATTACCTCAGATAATAAATCTTGATTAGATATGATCACATCGGCATCAATAAAAAGAAGGTATTCTCCCTTAGCCTTAGAAGCTGCTGTATAACAAGCATAATTTTTCCCCAGCCAACCCTTTTGAGGGCTATTCCTTTTTATATATCTCACCTTATCTTTATTCTCCTTAGAAAGAGTACTTAGATATTGAGAAGAACCATCACTAGAAGCGTCATCATAATAAATGATCTGCAGATCTTTATAGTTTAAAGCTAATAGGGATTTTGAAGATTCTTTTAAAATTCTGATCTCATTTCGAACAGGAACGACAATACTTACTGAGGGTAATTGGTTCGCTATTTTAGTGGGTCTAAATATCTTAGGAAAGATCAAATTAATAATTCCTACCAGGAAAGAATATATAATGACAACAGCTATAATTCCCACGCTAGGGCTTTTTAGTTAAACTAATACGCATTTGGGCAAAGTAAGCATTAAGTCTACTTAAAAAATGAGATACGGCTACTGTCCCCATTATTATAGCCCCTTCAACATGCCAGAATAAAAAGTCAAACTGTACGCTATATAAAGAGGGGATCGAATAACGTAATACCATAAAGAAGCCGAAGCCCACTGCCGGTATTAAAGTAATTAATAGCACACTGTTCCAGAAGAAATTAAACACACTGACCTTAAATAAACTGCATTGATAGTTCTTTTTGCATAAAAAATACCAACCCCAGTAAATAATCAGTGTGGGGATTACAAGCAAGCCTAGATTATAAGGATTTTTAGGTTGCTGAGCACTACCCTCAGAAACAACAGTTGGTGTGATTGTGGCAGTAACAACGTGACTTTGAGGAGTAGATGTTGGGAAGTCTGTAACAGTATCAACTTCCAAATCCCCAATTTTGTATTGATCCAACAAAGCGTAGGTGCTACTTTTATGATCTCTGCCAGTACCAGCTTTAGTTTGAAAATCTTCAGTCATATCTTGGCCACACCAAGAATCAATTTTTAGAAATTTATCATGACTTCTCAAGTATGAAGTAATATCATAAACACTTTTCTCAAATATCATCCAACAATCATCAGGTGTATTATGATTAGCAACCTCAGTAAGAGTAAA
>LNGD01000224.1 GCA_001587675.1 Candidatus Methanofastidiosum methylothiophilum | reverse complement strand
ATTATAGTTTCTTTTACTTGAATATCAATCACCTTTTAGATTTTTTATATTCTATTAATCTATGCCCAATACTACCAAAGCACCATTTTTTATATCTTGTTCTACTTCAGAAAGGTCGTACTCGTCCTTTAGTTTTTCTAGTTCATTCAACACTTCTTTTTCTGTCCATAGTGTTCCTGATTGATATTTATGGCCTAGTTCAAAACATGTGAGTATGGCATAATAATCTGCCCAATTAGAATCTTGTGAAAATAAGTCTGATTCTGTCACTTCTAACTGTAACAAAGGTTTCTTTATTCCTCTCACAGAGTCTAGAGATTCTTGCAATTCTTTATTTATTTTCTCGGTAGCACTTTTATCTCGCCCCATCTGATTGCCCTCTCAACTTCTGATACATTGTACCCTCGTTCTTTTCTTAATTCTTCTAATCCCTTTTCTACCTCTTCTTGTGTCCACAAACACTCTGAAAGATAAGAATCTCCGTATATCTCGGCATACAGACTTCCACTTTCATCTTCTTGGATGCCTAAATATAAATCTTCTACTCCGATACCTCTCATAGAATCTAAGGCTTCTTCTGTGAGGTCGTCCTCCCTTGTAATTAACTTGTAATCGCTAAACTCTTTCACTTTATCCTCATTACCACTAATACTTCTGGTGTTGGCAACTCCCAAGTGTCTCCCACCTCCATCTCATTTATGCGGTCTATTTGTTCCTTGTCATATCCATTGTCATCGTTGAAGTGTGATACATCAACTATCTCTACCTTGGGATTGCCTACATATCCTGACCCCCAGAAACACAAGAATTTGTTTTCTGGGAGATTGTATATCAATTCTTTTATTTCTTTATTGGATTGTTCTATGTCTGGAATAGTGCCTTCTGGAATCACTCTTTTTATTTCTGCGTTTATATAGAACTGTGCCTTTTTCAAGTCTTTTACTACTTCTGTTCCAGGTTTTAGTCCTGCTCTCCATACATATTTTATTACATTGCCCAAATTAAAATTAAAAGCTTGGACAATAGTCAAACATTCCACCCCCGATGGATGGTCATTGTAATGTTTTGGGTGATTCACTTCTTCATATTTCATACCTTTTCCTCCCTCTTCTTTGCTTCATCGTCCATTTCCCTTAATTTGCTTAATACCTCTTTGTCACATCTGACTATCCTTCCTTCGGGTATTAATACATCAAATAAATTCTTGAAAGCTTCTTCATTTATCACCAAAAGGTCAAAACTTTTGTCATCCCCAATGTGGATCATCATCACACCTTCCTTGAGGTATTTTTCTTTGCATTTGTCGCATGGTTCTATCTCTAAAATAGTTTCCATCTCAAATCTTTGTTGCATTCGTCTATCTATTGCGATTCCCTTTGGTTCTCCACATATTATACATACATCTAATGTTACAAACGATTTATCTCCCATAAACTCCCTCCTTGATCTGTTTCATAGTGTTTAACAATTCTTCTAGCTTCAAGATATTCTTTTCTGTAACTTTCAATATCTGAAATGATTTGTATGTTTCATCTAAACTTTCGTAGACTGACTCAAATTCTTCCTCAATTTCTTTCTTTTCCTCTTCACCTATTACTCTAAAGTCTAGATTGTTGTCTACATCTTGCTCATCTACTCCAACATAAACTTCATACATAGCCTTACCTCACTACCCTTATATTTTCTATTCTCTTATTGACATTATCGCTTTGTCTTCTTTGGATAATCTTCTGAAAAAGGCCCGATATACTTTTGAATCTTGGTTCCAAGAGTTCCTGATTTCAAGAAATAATTTTTTCCACCCAAGTTCAGTTATTTTGTTCATTTCTGGTAGAAAATCTTCATCTGCCAAAGTATCTATATGTGCTTTGATATACCTTACTTGCAACTCTTCTGTAGCCCTGTCTTTTGTTACCAATACCCTCAATGCTTTTGGGCTATAAAGTCTAGTATCCATAAGACTTTCAATCTTTTCCGTGGTCGGTTGGTATCTCCTGTTTTTTGCAAGTTCTTCTTG
>LNGD01000223.1 GCA_001587675.1 Candidatus Methanofastidiosum methylothiophilum | reverse complement strand
AAAGAAACCGATGTCTTTGGCAAAGATGATAACATGAAGACCGTCCATCTCCAGGGAGATCATTTTGTCTGTCCTGCGGACGCGGGCGACCTTCCCTGACACAAATTTCCTCTGGCCGATATAATTGCATGCCTGAGAGCTCGGAATATAAAATTCCAGAAATACTTGAGAAAGGAATAATAAGAGCATCAAATAATATCTTTGTTTTCAAGGATGGAACATGTAGATATGATGCAACTGATGCCCCCCTTACACATTTTATCCCAAAAGAAGTTAATGTCAGTGTTGATAAATTAAGAAGTATTGGGTATCTAAAAGATTATTTGGGAAATGAACTTAGTAACGAAAATCAAATACTTGAATTAAAGGTTCAAGATATTATTATACCCAGCGACTCAGCAAATTATCTATTGAATGTTTCAAAATTTATAGATTGTGAGTTAGAAAAAATCTATGGATTAAATTCATATTATAATATTGAGAAGAAAGAAGATCTTATAGGTCAACTAGTAGTTGGTTTAGCCCCTCATACATCTGCAGGTACAATTGGCAGAATAGTAGGATTTACAGATACAAAGGTAGTCTACGCACATCCTTATTTCCATGCTGCAAAGAGAAGAAATTGTGATGGCGATGAGGATTCAATAATGTTATTGATGGATGCATTGCTTAATTTTTCAAAATATTACTTGCCACAGAAGAGAGGCGGACAAATGGATGCCCCTTTAGTATTAACAACTAGAATAGATCCTCGCGAAGTTGACAAGGAAGTTCATAATATGGATATCACAGAGAGATACCCTCTAGAATTCTATGAAGCTACATTAAAATATATACATCCCAAAGAACTTAAAATAGAAAGAGTTGAAAATAGATTAGGAACTGATAGAGTATATTCAGATATTAAATTTACCCATCATACGTCAGATATATCAAATGGTCCAAAAGCAAGTAGTTATACCACTTTAAATTCTATGGAAGATAAATTAATGTCACAATTTGATGTCGCAAAAAAAATAAGAGCCGTTGATGAGAATGATGTAGCTGAAAGGGTATTAAAAACTCATTTTATTCCCGATATTAAAGGAAATATTAGATCATATGCAAAACAAAGTGTCAGATGCACAAAGTGTAATACCACCTTTAGAAGAGTTCCACTTTCAGGCAAATGCTCTAAATGTAGCAATAAACTTGTATTAACAGTTACTAAAGGTTCAATTGAAAAATACTTGAAACTAAGCTTAGATATAGTTACAAAATATAAAGTCAAAGAATACACTTGCCAAGAAATAAATCTAGCGGATTCAGAAATAAAAATGAACTTTAGAGAGAAACACAAGCAGTTATCTGTATCTGAGTTCTGTTAAATTATTAATAATAAAATTAATGTTAAAAACAAATTAAATTATTTTGCCAATTTCATCTGCAGTTCTTTTCATGTCAAGGAAAACTAAACCTAGTTTAGCATCTTTTCTAGCAAGTGCTGTCAATACTGCTTCTTGTCCGGCACCCATCATGATAATATATCCATTAACACCTTTAACAAAAACTTGTTCCAAGGAACCTCTTTTTAACTCTTGGGAAGTTCTCTCTCCTAAAGATAGCATTGCAGCGGACATTGCAGCGACTCTATCCTCCTCAACATCTTGCGGGAGTGCACTAGCAATTATGAGTCCATCAATCGAAACAACAGCAGAAGCTTCAACATCTGGTGTAGTTGCCTCAAGTTCCTTTAATATATCAGTTAAATTCTGAGTTCTGGTCTTCTGGGCCATAATATCTCCAATTAAATTATTAGAAAAGTGAATATATAAAGTTAATGAATTAACTTGAATAAATTTTAATTTCCATCATAATATATTGACAATTTAATAATATTTAATAAAAGAGAGTGCATAGCAAACTTCACCAAATCCTATCGTTTGACCTCGAACTATTTCAGAGTTATGAACCTTAGACTATTAGTATCGGTAAGCTGAATACCTCGCCCGAAGGCTTGGTACTTACACTACCGACCTATC
>LNGD01000222.1 GCA_001587675.1 Candidatus Methanofastidiosum methylothiophilum | reverse complement strand
ATTTTCGTAAGCAGGCCCCCAAAAGAGATGGAATGAGAACTGATAAACTTTTTTTTCTTTTGAATAAATATAATTTAAAACCGTCTAAAAATTTTTCTCAAAATTTTCTAATTTCAGATGAAATTCTGAGTTTCATGGCTTCTCAAGGTAAGGGAAGAGTACTAGAAATCGGGCCAGGATTGGGATTTCTAACTGAAAAATTATCCAAAGTCTGTGACAAAGTAATCGCTGTTGAGAAAGACAAAAATCTTGTAAACATTTTAAATCGAGAGTACAACTTTGACAATGTCGAAATAATATGTGAAGATTTTCTAAAGTTTGAAGAAAAAAAATTTGATACCGTTGTTTCAAGCATTCCTTATGCAATTTCTTCACAGATAACTTTCAAATTATTTGAAATGAACTTTGAAAGTGCGACTTTATTATACCAAAAGGAATTTGCATTGAGATTCATATCAAAACCTGGTGAAGATGATTATTCAAGACTTAGTGTAATGTCCAAAATCAACTCAGAAATAGAAATTCTTAGAGACGTCCCTCCTGAAGCTTTTTTCCCTGAACCAAAAGTTTGGTCTTCTGTAGTAAAGATAACGCCTGACAAGAAATTTGAAATTAATGAAGTATTTGAAAATACAGTAAGAGCACTTTTTACCCATAGAAATAAAATAGTCCTAAAAGCCATCTATCATTCGAGAGATATTTTTGGAAAAGGAAAAGAATTCAAGCGATTGATCGATGAAATCCCTTTTAAAGATAGAAGAGTATACACTTTAAATATCTATGAAATAAAAGAGATAAGTGACTGGCTAGAAGGATTATTATGAATTTCTTTGATGATTTTGATAATGAGATTAATTTAGTTATAGGTGATGTCAAATCTTTTATAGGAGGCCTTGAAAATCCCCTATCTGATCTAGGTATTTCTTTTATTGAAAAATTTAGAGAGTCCCTTAAAGGATTCAATACTTTTCTTTTATTCCCTTATTGGCTATCTGAAGGATTTGAAGTTAAAGATAAAGAAATTGTTTCTAGACAACTTTCAAATCTTGATGTATATGGTATAATGCATTTGAGGATTATTGATGATATTTTAGACAATCCAGAAAAAATTGACAGAAATTTGCTTTTACTATCTAACATCTCAGAATTTAAAATGTACGAAATATGCTTTAAACTTGTTGGTGATAACTGGGAATTTTTCAAAGACTTGGAAGAAACTTTAGTTAAGTTTTCAAACGCAATTCTTTATGAAAAAAATCACTACTTGTATAAAGGAATACTCTCGGATGAGATGTCAAAATATGATTATGAGCTTATGGCAAGAAAAGCCTTCCATTTAAGAATCCCCATTCTGTCTTATCTATACTTGGAAAACTCAAGTGCGAAAAAAAGAAAAGATTTACTTTCTATGATGGAATACTGGGGGACTTCAATGCAACTTTTCAATGATGTCCTTGGATGGAAAGATGATTTTAGACAACATCAGATGACTTATCCTCTTGTGAAAGCTATTGAGTATCTAGAAAAAGAAAATTTAGTTGAGCAAGGAAAATCTGAAATAATGGACATCGCAGCAGCATTTATTGAAACAGATATACTAGAAAATACACTAAATATTGCATTAAATTACCAAAAAAAGGCTATTGAGTCAATTAATTCGTATAAAATGTATCACTTAAATGCTTTCTTTGAAGATTCTTTTAATAAGATATTATCAAGTATTGAAAAATTTAAAAATAAGAGGGAAAATATACTAAAAGAGATAATTAATTGAGAAATTCGCAATAAGAGTAGGATAAATTTATAAATTAGTTATCAAAGATAATAATTTGTAGGTGATTTTATGGATAAAACTACACACGAGATAATAAAAACATACATAAAGGAAAGTGAAGGAAATTCATTTGTAAATTTAAAAACACCAGATTTGTGGATTGAGGCAAAGCCTGCATTGTGGATCTACGAGTAAAAAGATTCTTATGAATGAATTAATAATTTATTTTTCATTTTCTTATATATTTGTAGT
>LNGD01000221.1 GCA_001587675.1 Candidatus Methanofastidiosum methylothiophilum | reverse complement strand
AAAGTATCTTTTTACCCTTGTTTTTGATTATCTTTTCTTTCTAAAATGTCCGTTTATGTGTATAATCGGACATCGTGAGCTTTATTTATTATAGCGATTTGGTAAGGTCTACCCCTGAAATTTTTTAGGGGAGGGGGGGTAAAATTTATTTATTTTTTATGTAATCTATGAATGTATCTTCAAACTTTATTGGGGGAATGTTTATCTGGTTGGCCCCATTGGTACATATCAATTGCCATTTACCATTATCTTGTGGCACACTACTACCCCCTCAAAATTATTCACGGCTATTGCCAGTAATTTATATTTCATAATGTGTTCTCCTCCAACATTTTCTCACAACTTTAAGACATATTCTTTTTCTATAATAAACTCTTCGCAGTATGATCCTTTCTCACGAGTGCAAATGTGCTTATCGGCACAATAACTACACTCTTCTTCCTCTTCCGTTATATTATGTTCCCATATCGAATTTGGATTTAGGATTACCTCGTTCTCCCTTAGTTCGTATGTATATGGTTGTTCTTCTCTAATTGATGCTATCGCTTGTGCTTCTATAGTTCTTGCCTTCTCTCTAGTCTTCATCTTTCAAACTCCTTCCTAAATCTGTTCTCAAAATTTATTGGGTCTAGATTAAATTCATTGTTTCTACAGTCGGGACAGTTAAACTTATATTCTTCTTTTGGGCAATACAAAAACTTTAATTGCCCTTTATATTTAAAGTATCTACCACTTGGATAGTGCCTAAATATTTCAACTTTGTACACATTATACAATAATATAAGTTTCCCACATTTCTTGCAGGTGTCTATTCTTGTGTCTATTCTGTATAAATCTTTTTTTATCTGAATATTCTTTGTGTAAAAATCTACCCACTTTTCTAAATCTTCTTCATATTCTTTTTTGTACTGCCATAACATTTGATTTTCTTTTAGAGACAATATTGCATTGGAATCTTCAAATAGTTCTTTCAGTTTTAGTGTAATGGAAACTCCCCTATCTCTCTTTTTATCCCTCTTATCGAAGAGATGGATATTATATCTTCTATAGTTGATGAGTCTCGTAATACTGAATTATAAAATTCCTCTGCTTCTCCTTTTTCTTTAAACTCATTTACTAAAAATACTTCTTCGCATGTTGTTGCAAACATAGTACTTTTTAAGCAACTCTCTATTTCCTCCCCTTTTGTTCTGAATATGTTTATAAAATAAGATGGTTCGCCCCTCCATTCTTTTTTATCGTAATCATAACAGTCATCCCAAGATACCTTCTCTAGTACTACTCGTTTGGCTAGTAGTGTATACTGAACTACAGCTAGGTTTTTCTTTCCCCCAGTATTCTGATTTAAATTTTCTACTTTATTTAGTAGTTTCCACGAATCTCCTGTAATGCCATTTCCTCCTTTAATCTTCCCTCATCGCCCATTAATCCTTTTGTGTATCTCATAGCTTCTTCCTCTGTGTTGAACTCCCTTAGTTTAAAATGTTCGTTGGTGTAAATTATGTCCTCTCCCACATATTTATTGTGGTCTAGTATTGGGAATCTCCTTGGGCCTCCTTTCGTGCTAAATGTTCCCACTTGAAATTTATTTGTATTAATAAGATAAAGTATTTCTAGTCCAATCCCAAGTTCTTTGTTTATGTATTGAATAGTCATTCTTCTCCAAGTCTTTTTCTTGTAGAATTCTTCCCACATTATATGTCCTCGTTGTCTATATAATCTTCTAATAAGGAGATCCCTGAATCGTAATCGTGTGCTATGTCTCCTTCCCATTCCCAGTCATCTTCTTCCCCCCTGATACTGTCTAGTGCAATTTGGTCTGGATTTTGCCTTTGTAGGTATATAATCTCAAACCAGTTGTTATCCGTCCATTCTAAGTCGCCATCGTTCTCTGCTTTTAGTAGCTTTTCATCGTCCATCTCGTTGTCTTCTAAAAAGTCGGATATATCCCCATGCTTTGAACTGTAATACTTATCTTTGTATTCTAAACTTATTTCCCCTGCCGCCATTAGTTGCAATATTGTCCCATTTGCTTTT
>LNGD01000220.1 GCA_001587675.1 Candidatus Methanofastidiosum methylothiophilum | reverse complement strand
ACAAAATTATTGATTTACTAAAAAACTCAGAAAAGGCTCTATCGGCAGCACAAATCTATAATGATCCTACAATACAAAAAGATAGAGGCCTTGTAGATTATCACTTAAAGGTACTTGTCAAAAATGAAACCGTTCATAAGTCAGAAGACAAAAAGTATTCTATTAATATCGAAAAAGCAGAGGATATGCGTTCCCTTTCTAATAAGATTCTATCTTTACTAACGGAAAAGGAATGCAGTCCTAAAGAAATCGAAATGGAATTGTACTATGAAGAGGGGACAATATTTCGTGCTATTAATTTTCTTGAAACTGAAGGTTTTATAAAAGAAGGAAAGGAATCGCTTAAGAAAAGAAACTATGTTCCGAGAAAAGGGAGAACAACTCTTGTCATAAGTCATTTCAGAGAATCAACATACACTCCTACTTATTTAGGATATTCGAAGATAGGATATTGCCCATTGTGCAAACAGAAAATACGTAACGAAGAAGTTATAGTAGTTTCTTTCAAGCATTCGGATCTAGGTATAACAAGCGTTAATCCATGGGTATCAATAAAGATCCATTCAAAATGTATGTCAAAATCTAAAGCATATGAAGAAACATATCATGAAATTGAATCATCAATGGTATGCTCTTATTGTGGCTTACCCCTGACCCCTAAGACACTGCCTGATATTAAAATTGGTTATAAACAACTGATTAATTACTTTTCAGAATACGAATTTGACTCTATCCGTTTGCTTGAAGACATTAAACATAGCTGGAAAGTTCCTTTTAGCCCCCCCGGAATTAAAGATAAGTACAAAATTCATCCTGACAACTCGACTATAAAAGGAGTTTATGAAACAGCACAAATCCAGATGCCTGAATGGTTGAGTGATCGAATCGAAGAAGATAAGAGCCTTCCTCAAGAATCATATGAATATATTTGCGATAAGCTTCGCGAATGTTTCACTTCAGTCTTTGAACAAGATCTTTCGATGTTATCAAATGCAGAAAAATTTCTAAAAATCCTTAAGGAGTATCGCTCAGAAACTCCAGATGGATACGATTTGAATAACAGGAGTAAAGAAATATGGAGTACAGCTTGTCAAATTAAAAACAATTATGAGCAAAGTATCCAAACACATTACAGTAAATTACTTGGTCCAGCTGCCAGTGTACATTCTTGCATCGATTGGGCTTTCGATGCCGAAGATTATGATTTTGATAAGATTATAGCAAGAGGCTTGAATTTTGAGAAAACATTGCCTCCTATTACTCAAACGTTTGCAATAAAACATGGTGAAGATTATTATCATCCATATTGTGCTGATAAGCTCGGACTAAATTACATTCATCGCGATGAAAAAAGAGTCAAAGGAGGTGAAGAAGAACGACTAAAAAAGCCGGTATGACAAAAGGAGATGCGGCAAGAATCCAATCTCATGCTGATAGAACTGGTAAGAATCAGGATTTCAAGGCAAGAGCACAATCTGCTGCAGATAAAAAGTGAAATAGGCTTCATGGAAGGCGAATGCTTTCCATGTATTTTCATACTCTATGTAAAAACAATAGCTTAAGGAGATAAATCTGTAAAAATTTATATTTAACTTAAGCTAGATTGTTCAGTATTCGACAATCGGTTAGATGAAATCATGGAAAAATCCATAACAATTAAAGGGTTAGGATAAAATGTATGATAAACACGTTCGTTCAATTAACTGGCACATAACTGATAGGTGTAATTGCAACTGCATCTTTTGTTTTGCCCGAAATCTTGGAGAAGAAATAACGGATATAGAGGAAGCAGTAAAGCTTCTGGAATATCTAAAAAGTATCGGTATGCAGCGAATTAATTTTGCAGGGGGTGAACCAATGCTTCATCCGCTTATTTTCGATTTAATAAGGATTGCTAAAGAGATGGGCTTTGTTACATCGATAGTTTCTAATGGCTATTATCTGAATCAAGAATCGATCAAAAAGATATCTCCGTGGTTGGATTGGCTTGGACTTTCTGTAGATAGTTGCTGTGAAGAAGTACAGTTTTCTTTAGGTAGAG
>LNGD01000219.1 GCA_001587675.1 Candidatus Methanofastidiosum methylothiophilum | reverse complement strand
CGAAGCTTATGGCGTAGCAACAGACTCCCAAAACAATGTCATAGTGGCAGGTTCTTCTGACGATGACTACTATACAATAAAGTACGACCCAAATGGCAATGAACTCTGGAAAGTGAGTTACGACGGTGGAGGCAATGACTACGCAATCCGCGTAGCAACAGACTCCCAAAACAACATCATAGTAACTGGATATTCTGAAAACGTCGACAACAACTATTACTATGACTACTATACAATAAAGTACGACCCAAATGGCAATGTAATCTGGGCAGAGTCTTACAACAGTGGAGATGATGACTCAGCATACGGCGTAGCAACAGACTCCCAAAACAATGTCATAGTGGCCGGTTCTTCTAACGATGACTACTATACAATAAAGTACGACCCAAATGGCAATGTAATCTGGGAAAAGTCTTACGACAGTGGAGGCTATGACTACGCAAATGACGTAGCAACAGACTCCCAAAACAACATCATAGTAACTGGTGTTTCTGAAAACGGCTCAGACAGTGACTATTATACAATAAAGTATGGCCCAAATGGCAATGTAATCTGGGAAAAGTCTTACGACGGTAAAGATTATGACACAGCATGTGGCGTAGCAACAGACTCCCAAAATAACGCCATAGTGACCGGTTATTCTTACAACGGCTCAAAAAATGTCTACTATACAATAAAGTATCAAGGCAGCGCTCCAACAAGAAATAAGTCTCTCCCAATAGTGCAAATACTAAAGATACTTAAGCTATACCCAAAAGAATAATTTTTTTATTTTCTATTATTTTCTTCGGCTGTGAGACAAAATGTTTTATCTAGTAATTATTTCGCTTCATAGTTTTCTACCTCCTTTTCTAGAAGTTCCATGAAGTTTTCCAATACTACAGGCTCGAGCTTTCGCCAGAATGACTGTTCTAGAGTTTCAATTGTTTTCCTGTCAAGGCTCATCTGCCTAGGTATAAAGACAGTTGTTTTTGAAAGCCTCGATATCTGCTGCACGCGTCTCTGAAGTATTTAAACTAAGAGGCAACTATTCTTGTGAGAAATTTGTAATTTGTTACTCTAAGCACAATCACCTTAATATCCCTATACTCACGCTTCATGCCATTTAAGGCAAAAAATGAATTAAAACTTGGCCAAATAATTTGGAAGATAACACACAGCCTAATCTCCCGAAAGTCTTAAATACTAATTTTTAATATTCTTTTTAATGGGAAAGATTAGGTCTTCCGATTTGGTATCAAAGAAGTTTTATTATTATTTTAGCTTTAGGTATTGATACCTTTCACTGGCCGACCCCTTGTTTCTCTTCCCAACCCCTTTTTAGGAGGCATTTTTATGGAGCGCTCTTTAGAGACTCTTAGAGAAGATATTAACAAGATCGATGAGAATATTATAGAACTGCTTTCAAGAAGAATGGAAGTAGCAAAGGAAATAGCTATCCTCAAAAAAAATAGAGGTATCCAAGTAGAGGATAAAGAACGGGAGAGTCAAGTTTTTTTAAAAATTCAAAGAGAGGCAAGGGACAATCTTCTCGATCAGGATTTTGTATCGGAACTCTTTGGCATAATTATTTCCCATTCCAAAAAAATACAAAATAAATTAGTGGAGGATCACAAATGATTGTAATAATGAAATCAAAGGCCGAGGAGGAGGATGTTAATAACGTTATAGATACGATTCATTCTCTTGGTCTTAAAACCCAATTGAACCTAGGCGCAGAAAGAGTAGTAGTTGCAGTAATAGGCGATATAAGTAAGATTGGTGAGGAGAACTTCTTCAGAATAAGAGCTATGAAAGGAGTTGAAAACACTATTTTTGTTTCAAAGCCTTACAAGCTTGTTTCAAAGGATTTCAAAAAAGAACAAACAGTGATAGATGTTGATGGGGTGAAAATTGGCGGTAAGAAAATTGTTGTTATGGCAGGGCCTTGCTCAGTTGAAAACAGAGAGCAGATAATGGAAGTTGCTGAAAAAATAAAGAAGGCTGGGGCCAGCATGATAAGGGGCGGGGCATTCAAACCAAGGACCTCACCCCAAGACTTC
>LNGD01000218.1 GCA_001587675.1 Candidatus Methanofastidiosum methylothiophilum | reverse complement strand
CTAATTGATAAATCATATGAGGATGAATTGATCTTTAAAGTTAAGATCTCAGCTCGACTTAGAACTGATGAACACTTTGCTCCCCAAGATGGTCGAATTTCTTTTAAGTTTCCCGAGGTAGGGAAATTAGATACCCGTATCTCTATTCTCCCTACAACAAAAGGAGAAAAGATTGTGATCAGGCTTCTTACTAAAGATACTAAGATGCTGACCTTAGAACAATTAGGAGTTAGAGGCGAAAGTCTTGAGAAAGTTGAAAGAGCATATAATAAACCGTGGGGGATGATTTTGACTGTAGGTCCAACAGGATCTGGAAAAACAACTACTTTGTATTCAATACTGCAAAATATTAATAGTAGAGAGAAAAATATTACAACTATTGAAGATCCTGTTGAATTTGATATTGATGGAGTTAACCATATTCAGGTTAATCCTAATGGTAATTTAACCTTTGCAAATGGCTTAAGAAGTATTTTAAGACAAGATCCTGATATTGTTATGGTAGGAGAGATCAGAGATACAGAAACTGCTAGGATTGCTATTAATGCTGCTATGACCGGGCATCTAGTTCTGTCAACACTACATACTAACGATGCTGTAACTACAGTTCCTAGATTGATCGATATGGGAGTGGAAGCTTATCTAGTTGCTGCTACAGTTAATTTAATAGTAGCCCAAAGGCTTGCCAGACTCTTATGCAAAGAATGTAAGCAGGAATATACTTTAAGTAAAGAAGAAGAAACCGATCTAGAAGCAGCCAGACCCGATATCGCTAGAAATATTAAATCTGGAGACAAATTTTTTAAACATGTTGGTTGTAAAGCTTGTGGAGGGATAGGATACAAAGGCAGGGTAGGTCTATATGAAGTATTGGAATTAACCAAAGAAATGAGAGAAATCATTAATGATGTGAACTTTACAGTAGATGAATTGTATAAACAGTCTAAGAAGGAGGGATTGGTAACTTTACTTGATGATGGAATCAATAAATTAAATGAAGGATTAATCGATATCCCTGAACTTATTAGAGTTACTGCCTTAAATGAATAAAGATGTAAAAGCAAAAGCTGATAAACCAAAAGTAAAGCATAAGGAAGAAATGATCAAGCCTGCTGGTAAGGATTTACCAAGAAGATCCGTGACGGCATCTGCTCCTATGAAAAAGAAAAATGCATTTTATCTAGGAGGAGTAAATCCCTTGAAATTGGCCTTTGCTATGCGACATCTTGGTATTATGCTTAAATCAGGATTATCCCTAGAAGCTGCAGTATCAGTCTTAGCTGAACAGCTTGATGATCAAAGACTGAAAGATATTTTTGGTGAGATCCTTTTAGATATTAATAATGGAGTATCAGTTGCCGAATCAATGCGTAAACATAAAGATGTTTTTTCTAATCTTGTTATATCTTTGATTAGTTCGGGAGAGCAGGGAGGCACATTAGAAAAGAATCTTTTTATTCTGGCAGATTATCTTAAGAAATCTCATGAATTACAGCAAAAGGTTAAGGGGGCTATGATCTACCCCCTGATTGTTTTAGGTATGACATCAGTAGAGGTGCTGGGAGTTGTTTATTTCCTTCTGCCCAGGCTCGATACGATGTTCTCTGCATTTGGTGATCTCCCAGAATTTACTAGAATTGTATTAGATGCTGCTAAATTTATTAGGGATAATACAACAGCCATTGCTGTTGGTGGCGCTATTACTTTAATTTTTGGGTCCTTGTTTCTTAGGAAAACTAAGATCGGGAAAAGGATTCGTGATATTTTCGCTTTAAATTTTCCTGTATTTAAAAATCTGAATAAAAATAATATTCTAGCGACCTTTTCACAAACATTCGCTCTACTTCTAGAGAATGGCATCCCCATAACTAATGCATTGAAAATAGCATCTGAAACTAGTGATAATACCATCTATACAGAAGCTTTAGAAAAGATAAATCTTAGTGTTCAAAGTGGATTAAGTCTGGCCCAGTCTATGGCCATGTATCCTAAACTATTCCCTGTAACCTACACTAAGATGGTAGAGATAGGGGAACAAACCGGCTCT
>LNGD01000217.1 GCA_001587675.1 Candidatus Methanofastidiosum methylothiophilum | reverse complement strand
AAAGCCGATTGGGAGATGACAGGTTCAATTCAGTCTAACGAAAGATATTATGAGAAACTTCGTGGAGGTGGAACAGGTGTCTTCTCGAAGGCATCTATTGAAGCCGACCTGTGGCTTAGTAAAGGTATCAATGATGACCTTATCTTAGGCGGGGGTATCACCAACACACTGACCATGCTTGACAGGCGTAACAATGCAGTACAGGCAACCGGAACAGTAGGTCTCTTACAGCACATGGTAGATGCTTCAATGAAGCAGTACTACACGCTCGCTTATAGTTATCCTGACTTTGATGATATCAAAGACTTACTTAACTCACAGGGAGTGATGAACAGGAACGTAACCTTCTTTGTAGGTTCGTTGCTTAATAGGCAGATAGAGAATGCAGGTCTTGATTTCGTAAAAGAGTTCTCAGGAGGCACAGACCTTATGAAGACCATGGACAGCATAGGCGTTAGTTTCAGGGCAATCCACAAGAATGGTGTTTACACCGTCATCAGTGAGATACCGTCCTTCAGCGATCCTACTGCTTATGGTGCTGATGCTTTTGAAGACTACTTCACCGGACTTGGGTTTATCGTTCCCGATGTGGACGTGACAACTAAGAACGGGCCGAATGAGGTCAGCAATATCAAGTTGAAAAACATGACTTTGGGATATAAGAACTACAATGGGGAAAATAGAACCCGTATCAACAAGGTCATTCCGGGTGTTGCAGAGGTAGGAGCAGGTGGTGGAAACATCTCTGTAGATACCTTTGATGACACAAGGGGTACTCTTCTGAGCGAGTATATGCTTATCTTGCTGAAACGCAACATGATGATACTCGTGCAAAACGATAATGTTTTGTAAATCAGTGATTTAGTGATAATTAAAAGAGAGATAGAAATCATCTCTCTTTTTTTGTTTTATTCAAATAAAATGTTATCTTTGTACTGGGATAGATCGGGGTAATTGCCGGTTGATAAGGGTACACCAACGCCCTTCCCTTCCTTTAAAGGTTGGTTTAATTTAATAGTTGGTAATGGCAACAAAAATATGTAGTAAGTGCGGGATCGAAAAAGACATTTCTGAATTTCAAAAGAATAATCATAATAAAGATGGATTAAGAGGTTGGTGTAGATCATGTGGGAGAAAATATATTGACGATCATATTGAGCATAAGAGGCAATATGAAAGAGAACATAGGTATAAATACAGAGAGACACAAAGAAAATCTCAAAAGAAATATAGAGAAAAGAATATAGATAAAATCAAGGAGCGAAGCAAATTAGATTCACAGATTGCAAAACGGAGGGAATGGAGAGAGAAGAATAAAGATACATTAAGAGCAAAAATGCATCAATATTATCTTGCTCATAAAGAAAAATGGAAGAAGAACCCGGAAATAAGGAGAATAAAGGAAACTAATAGATATATTAATGATTGGGAATATAATATTACAAAAAGATTAAGAACAAGATTTTTTAAGGCAACAAGGGGATTAAGGAAGGAAGATTCTGTTATGAGGATTATAGGTTGTCACTTGATGTTTTTAGGAAACATATTACTTCTTTATTTACAGAAGGAATGTCATGGGATTTGATTAATAGTGGTAAGATTCACATAGATCATATATTACCCGTTAGGGCATTTAATATGTCAGACCCCTTACATCAAAGGGCGTGTTTTTATTGGAAAAATATGCAACCATTATGGGAGAGCGATAATCATAAAAAAAGAATGAAATATAATCAGGTAGATTTTAATGTTTATATGGATTGGTTTATAAAAAATGTAGAAAATAAATAAAATAAATATTGTATCTTTGTGGCGAAACAAAAAGCAGAAACGAATGTTGTTAATTAATCAAAAACAGTTAGAGGTAGGGGAAGCTCTTAATAATCCTAATCATCCGATGCACGTCTACGCTGTGGAGTATGACAGGGGATTAAAAGAGATGAGGGACAACTACGGCAAGGAGATCAAGTTCATAAGACCGGGATTTCCTTTGAAGAACAAAGGTGCTGATGCAAGGGGGCGTGAGACAGAGGTAACAGAACCAACC
>LNGD01000216.1 GCA_001587675.1 Candidatus Methanofastidiosum methylothiophilum | reverse complement strand
ATATTTTTTATATTTTTGATCATTGTTATCTTTAATATAAGCAAGAACCTGATCATGTAAATCACCGTTATAGCTACTTGGGATATCTTTTAGATAATGTTTTGCCATTCTATAATCTTTCTTTCCTAAACTCACATTTGATTGAGCATAGCTATACAATATTTTTGAATCCCTATAATTATCTTTTAACAATATTGAAAAATAAGATGCAGCATCGTTCCAGTTACTATCTTTAATTGATTGAATTCCTTTTTGATAATTACTTTCATTCCAATTTGTATTAGTACCGTTACTATTTATTATATAAAGTAAAATTAAAACCCCTATAATACCAAAGAAGATATATATCTTTTTTGCTGTTAAACCAGCTTCCTTTTTTTGAGTAAAGCTATGTTTTTTGAAAACATCTTGTGGGCCGGTCTGAATTGTAGTTTGCTCGTTGTTGTTTTCCTGATTACTATTGGTAGCGTCATTTGGATCTTCTTCATTAGTAGGAGTCAGTTTAGCGCCACAATTAGAACAGTATATGCCTGTTAAACCATCGGTATCACAAGAAGGACATTTCATATTCTGCGTACCTCCGTTTTTCCTAAATATATCAGATTAATAGGGAAGTTGTGGAGAATTTTCTTTCCCCATTATTCGACATATTTAGACTTTGACTAATACGCAAAAAGCGGATCGGTCAATAATATATATGGTTCATGGAAGTATAATATAATTCAAACTAATTCATTTTAGTATTGACTAATACAATACATAGCGGTATAATTTTCTAAAAGGAAAAGAGGTGATGAAGCTATTGGGAGAAGATGAAGTTTTAAATTTAAAAGAGGCGGTAATTTTTTTAAAGATCGGGAGAACTACATTGTTAAAACTGGCACAGGAAGGAAAACTACCTGGACAAAAAATTGGAAACCAGTGGCGTTTTAGTCGCCAGGCGCTTTTAAAGTGGTTAGAGAGCGGACAAGCCCAGCGGAAAGTGTAGATTGATTAAAAAGGCATTAGGAGGTGTAAGTATGAATAAAAAAGGCAAAGAGACTAGACCTATTCCACTTAAAAGGGAGACACTAAAACCGGACCAGCTACAAGAGGGTTATGTTTTTGATGTTCCGCGCGAAGGTGTTCATGTACACAGTTTTATTTGTCAACACTGCGGTTTACACTTTTTAGTTTTCTCCTGGCAGTTTGATCGGCATAGAGTAGAAAATACCTATTGCCCGGAATGCGGTAAACGAGGAGCTTTTATGCATTACAGAAGAGTACTTAGCGAAAATCCACAGTTCAGTATTCTTTCAAATGCTGAGATTTTTAGATATGTTCCTTTTCATGAAAGCAATTTAATAAATGACTCTGTAAAGAGAATGCCAGATGGTAGTTTTAAAAAGCTTGAAATAAATATTGATGATGAATAATTAACAAAAACAAAGAGCAGGAAGGCCACTCGCCAAAGTAACCCTTCCTGCACTGTCACTCCCCAAAGGAGCTATTCTAATTATAGGACCTCCTGGGGATGATGTCAAAACATAGGTTAATCCAAAATTTAACAGGAGGTATTTTCCATGTTTACATTTGTGGACGAAAAATTCGAGGAACGTTTCAGCGATTTTGTGCTTGACCGCATTGACGACTGCCTGATGAAAGCTGTTCTTCCCCAAGACGAAAAGCAAAAGCTATCGGAGTGCTCGCAGAAAATCTGCGAAGCGGTAAAGCCCGAACTTTGGGAAACATACCTCACCTGGGAGAAATTATCCAATGAGAAAGCCGGTTTGGAGCAGGAAGCGTGTTACCGCCAGGGGTTTTCCGACGGCATAAAATTCGTCCTGGGAGGGCTGATCAATGAGTAATTCAATAAATAATTTGTTGGGACAGTATGAAAGAGAAAACGGCGTCAAAAACTACTGGCACCATATTGACGGTTCCCCAACAATAGACAATCCGGCAGATATTGAGCCAGCTTTAGAGTTCAATCTGGCCGTGTCGGCGCTGCTCAAGAGTTGCCGGAAGCCTGAAAGACAGGCGTTAGTCAAGCTGATAGATGCTATGCGGAGGTTATACACAAATAATAGCTGG
>LNGD01000215.1 GCA_001587675.1 Candidatus Methanofastidiosum methylothiophilum | reverse complement strand
GTTTTGTTATTGGGGATTTCACTTTTGATTTCTGTCATAGGCTGTACATATAAAGAGATTGAATTAATCGACCGAGAAAGCAAGATCCCGCAAAATGCAGTAAAAATCACGCCTGAAACAGATTTGAACCCCCCAAAATCTTATTCTTTGGATTACTTTGATCCAGTCCCATTGCCTTATCCAATTAATACTAAAGGTGGTGAAGATTCTGCTTTCATAATGCCGGACGGGAAAACTCTCTATTTCTGGTTTACCCCCGATGTCAACATACCTGTTGAAAAGCAACTTTTCGATGGGGTGACCGGGATATATGTCTCACGTAAATCTGGAGATACATGGAGCAAACCTGAAAGAATTATACTGCAGGACCCTAAAAAATTAGCTTTGGATGGGTGCGGCTTTGTTAAGGATAATCTTATGTTTTTCTGTTCTGCGAGAGAAGGGTATACAGGAATGAACTGGTTTGACGCAGAATTTGACTCATCTACCAATAAGTGGAAAAATTGGAAGAAAACAAATTTCCCGGAAAGTTATGAAGTTGGAGAGCTACACATTTATGGCAATGATTTGTATTTCCATTCTGATAGGGCCGGTGGAAAGGGCGGACTTGATCTATGGGTCATGGAAAAAAATTCCAAGGGAGAGTGGTCTGAACCAATAAATATTACAAATGTCAATACCGAGAGAGACGAAGGATGGCCTGCTATTTCACCAGACGGAAAAGAATTTTGGATAAGCAGGGACTATGGCCTTTGGAGATCAAAGTGGATCAATGGAGAGTGGACAGAACCGGAGCTTATTATCTCACCTCTTGCAGGGGAAGCTTCTATCGATAATGAAGGAAATGTATATTTTACCCATCACTTCTTTAAAGATAACAAGATGGTAGAAGCAGATATCTATGTCGCATATAAAAAATGAGTAGATGTTTATTTTGAGCATACGTTTAGGAAACGTGATTATAATGGATTGCATATTATGTAGGAAAGAAATCGAGAGATACGACCCTAACTTAAATCAATTGAAAATTGATGAATCTCATAGTGTAGAGATATGTTTAGATTGCATCGATAAATTTCTTAAATGGCAACAAACTATATTTGCAACTCTTTTCCCCACAAAAACAGCCAAGAAGTGGTCTAGTAAGAAATAAACTTGATAACTATATAAGATAAACAAGAAATAAAAGGTAACATGATTGAAAAAACACTTCCATAAATTAAATTTATGATTTAATATTATTTAAGATTTTGTAGACCACATAAATAAAGAGGATTATCCCTACAAATTCTAGGATTAGATATGAAACTGTAAGAACTACGGAGCTAATTTTTGAGAAAATAGTGGCTAAATTTGTCGCAACAATTGTTATTATGGTAAATATACAAAGATCCCTAATTGAATATCTACTCTCATCTGCTGCAATAAGTTCCATATCTGTTGTTTTTGATTTTTTGAATAAGAGGATAGGGAGCAGATAAAAGACAATGATTGTTGCATAAGGCGCCAAGGTATTTGGAATTCTTTCCGGTAGGAGGAAGAGAAATCCCAAGATATAGAGAAGGGCTAGGTATAGTGACAATGCAATAAATCCTCTTCTGCCAAAATTAAATACCCCTAGGTCAGCTCTTCTTGATAGGCTATAAAAGACTAAAATGATAACTAATGTGACGACAAGAGATATATTGGAAGATAGTAGATTAAATTTATTCCCATTTGCGATAAATGCGGAAAGTGATACAATAGATATTACTATTAGTGCTGTCTTTCTAGTAGTTTTTGTTAGGATAGAAGCATGAGAAATATGGATTTTTCGGGTCAGTAATTCAAACACAAGAACTGGAACGATAAATGACATTACTGGGTGCCAAAAGAATACCAGAACTGGAAACTCTGAGACCCCAATCCCAAGTATAGTCCCTAATCCCGGCCCGTTAGAATCAAAATACCCGGACCACAGGACCTTAGTTATCCACGATTCATACAGGCCAAAAATCACCCCAAGAAGGTATAGCTGTGGTGGGGTGATCCTCTTTAATTTAAATGCAATGTTTAAGAAAAATAGCACGTGAAAAAG